>JALUZN010000492.1 GCA_027011835.1 Draconibacterium sp.
TCCTTATGAATTTATTACCGAAAAACACCTGCTTTTCGATTTGGTTTACAATCCCGAAGTAACACTTTTTTTACAAAAAGGAGCCGAAAAAGGGGCAACCATTAAAAACGGTTACGATATGTTGCTGGGGCAAGCCAATAAAGCATACGAAATTTGGAACGAATAAATAAAACGATAAATGGATAAAACAAAAGTACTATTTGTCTGTATGGGCAACATTTGCAGGTCGCCCAGTGCCGAAGCTGTTTTTAACGGAATTGTGAGGAACAGTGGGTTAAAACATAATTTCGAAATCGATTCGGCCGGAACAACAGGTTACCACGCCGGGCAAAATGCCGACCGCAGAATGCAATCGCACGCCATAAAACGAGGCTACAACTTAACAAGTATCTCGCGACAGTTTAATCCCGATACCGATTTCGACCATTTCGATTATATTATTGCAATGGACGATGAAAATTTTTCTGATTTAAAAAGTATGGCTAGAAACGAAAACGACATTAAAAAGCTTTCGAAAATGACCGATTATTACAGCGACGACTGCAACTATACCGAAGTACCCGACCCGTATTACGGTGGAAGTGAAGGATTTGAGCTGGTTCTCGATTTGCTGGAAGATTCGTGTGCCGGACTGCTGGAGAAATTACAATAACAAAAGCGTTGGTATTGTATTTGCCATACCAACGCTTTAAAAGTAATCTCCTATTTCCTATTCGAAATGATATAAAAAAGTAACCAACGCATCGTAAGCCGGTTTGCGCTGCCCTTCAATCTCGACCACAATTTTTACTGTAATTTTTGCTATTCCTCGCAGGTTTTTTATTTCGTGAAGCGAAACAACTGCCCTGATTTTATCATTTACTTTTACCGGCTGTTGAAAACGCAACTTCTCGATACCGTAATTTACAATCATTTTCACATTTCGAACATCAACAATATCAAACCATAAATAGGTTAGCATTGAAAGCGATAAATAACCGTGCGCAATGGTCGACTTAAATGGCGACTCAACGGCTGCACGTTCCGGGTCGGTGTGAATCCACTGGTAATCGAGTGTTGCATCGGCAAATTTATCTATTTGCTCTTGCGATATTGAAATGTAATTTGAAACGCCAATCTCTTTTCCCAAGAAAGATTCAAAATCGGCGTAGCTGTTTATTATTTGTTTGCCCATAATATGTAAATGTTTTGAATTCGAAAATTAGAATTATAATTTGTGTTTACAGAAAAAGAGGGATTAATAGTTATGAAATTTTAAAAAGGTTAATAAAATCGTGTTGAATATTAAGACACATTGTTCTAATTTTAAAAAATACTCCGCAGTTAATTTTATTTATCACCTTTGTTGCTTCAAATTTGCATAATGAAGAATATTATAAAAAGCACCACTTTTCTGGCAATCTTTGCAATTTGGCTTTGGTCAACTGCTTTTGTAGGGGTTAAAATTGGGCTCGAATACCAGACTCCTTTTCAATTTGCCGGCATCAGGTTTTTTATTTCGGGGGTGCTAATTTTCATCTATTTCGGTAAACCAAAAAAATTCTGGGCTGAATTACGCGTAAACAGGAAGTTTATTTTACTGCTTGGCTTAATTCAGATTTTTACACAGTATGCACTTTTTTACAGCGGATTAAATCTGGTACCAAGTGCACTGGCTGCAATGATTATTGGTTCGTCGCCGCTATTTATTGCCATTGTCGCTCATTTCTCTTTTCATAACGATAAAATGACCCCACTTAAAATGGGAAGTATTTTTATTGGCGTAATTGGTATAGCTGTAATTACGCTTGGACGGGCGAAAGTAGAGATGAAAGGAGATTTGGAGTATTTAGGAATTGGTCTATTGCTTTTAAATAACCTGGTTTCGGGTTATTCAAATGTCCTTATTTCAAAGAAATCGAAAGGAATTTCACCGGTGGTATTAAGTTCAACGTCGTTAATGTTAGGTGGATTACTGCTGTTTTTGGTTTCAATTCCGGTGGAAGGAGCTCATTTTGGCCCTTTCCCTCCCGAATATTATTACTCGTTGGCGTGGTTGAGTCTAATTTCGGCTGCTGCCATAACAATATGGTATACACTGTTAAAGCGGCCAAAAGTAAAAGTTTCGGTGCTGAATGTGTGGAAATTCCTGATTCCCGTTTCGGGAGCTACTTTAAGTTGGTTAATATTACCCGATGAAAATCCTGATATGGTTTCGATTACAGGAATGGTAATTATTGCTATTTCGTTGCTGGCACTAAACTATTCGAACCGAAAAGCGAAGAGGAATGAAAAGATATAAGAAACACAGTCTATCTCAACGTTCTTGTTGCATTGTAACTCATTCTTTTCTCTTCCCCCATAAATTATTTGTTATTTTTCGTGGAACAACTTAAAACTTAAAACAATGTTACCCAAGTAGTTATTAGCCAATAATTCATCAGAAACACCCGAAACTATTTTTGTTGTACACCCAAACTCCTCAATTTATAGTTGAAGCCGATTTAGACAATTTTTGGAACAATTAAATAATTCTGCGCGTTTATTTTGTTCTTTTTGCCCTGCAACAAGATAATCAACTTTAAGAGTTTTCTTTATATCAATTTAACCTTGTATTGCCGTATAATTGAATTAAATTATTTTGTGCAAGGTTGAGTTAAAATATTTCGGCATAGCCGTAGCTATGTTGGAATATTTTAACGATGAGATTGTGCAAAAGAATAAATTCAATACGGCAATACAAGGTTAAATTGGTATTACAAGTCAATATAGTCGGCCGCCAATAAAAAGTCTAAACTTTTCTTACAGCTTTCGAGTGGAGTAAAATTATACTCTTCAACTTCAACAATTCCATATTTTGTTCCGGCTTTTTTGCGCTGTGCAAAAATAGCGGCAAAGTCAATTTTACCACTTGCACCCACTTCGGTTTTATCTTTAATGTGCCACAACTCAAATCTTCCCGGGTATTTTTCAAAATAGTCGCAAGGTTTCTTACCTCCCTCTATAATCCAATACAAATCCATTTCAAACATCACCTTTTCCGGGTCGGTGAATTCCAGCATCCAGTCGTAAACCGGTTTCACGTCGAGCTCTGTTGTAAACTCTTTACTGTGATTATGGTAGCCAAAGCGAATTCCGGCAGCATTGCATTTCTCACCAACAGCATTAAAATACTTACACGCTTGTTTTAGCCCGTCTAAACTTTTATAACCAACGTCGCTCATCCAGGGCTGAACAATCCATTTTGCACCGGCTGCTTTGTGTGCCGCAATGCAAACATCCCACCACGCCATTGTTTTATCCCAATTTTCGTCGGTTGGAATATTCTGACCTGCGTGTGCACCTAAAAACTGAAGTCCGTTTTTTTCGCATAGACTTTTAAAATCTACCGGGTTCAATCCATAAATTTTACCATCGGCATAGCCCGCTGTTTCAACAAATTTATAGCCCATTTTACCAACTGCCTCAAGCGTTTTGGCAGCATCTTTCTTCATATCGTCTCTTACCGACCATAACTGCAATCCAATCATCTTCTCTTTTTGCTCTCTTTTGCACGACGTGCTTCCCAAAAACAGAAAGGGAACAACTCCCAGTAAGAATAAAAACTTTAACCAACTTTTTCTTTTCAACATTTTTTTTGAATTTTATTTTGAATCAACAATACTGCTTTTTGTTATTTAAACAAATATCATATTTTTCTTTTACAAACAATAGTTTTATTCCAATTTAGTTACTTTTATCGCATAAATATTTAAATGAAAAACAAAGATTTTTTAGCTATTGGAGCTGCTCTTGGAGCCGCTTTTTTTTGGAGTTTCTCGTTTGTGTGGTTTAAAATTGCACTCTTAGCATACAACCCACTCACTATAATAATTTTCAGACTACTTATTTCTGCCATTCTTGTAACCGCTATTGCTTTACTGACCAAACGGTTACAAAAACCATCGCGCCACGATTTACGCCTCTTTTTTTTAATGGCTGTCTTCGAGCCATTTCTCTATTTTCTTGGCGAAAGTTACGGATTGAAATATGTGTCGCCAACAGTTGCAGCCGTTATAGTATCGACCATTCCACTGCTGGCTCCCATTGGAGCATGGTATTTCTATAAAGAAAAAGTGAGCTGGATGAACATTACCGGATTACTCTTCTCTTTTATCGGTGTAGGATTTGTTATTCTGAACGGAGCATTTCAAATAGATGCCAAACCGCTGGGAGTGGGGCTCGAGTTTATTGCTGTTTTTGCCGCAATTGGCTATACAATTGTTTTAAAAAACCTTGCATCGCGCTACAATACATTAACCATAATTGCTTATCAGAATATTCTCGGGATTCTCTATTTTCTACCTATTTGGCTGTTTGTCGACTTTCAAACGTTTATACAAACACCGTTTCACATGCAGGCATTTAGGGCAATTATTCTGTTGGCCGTCTTTTCGTCAACACTGGCATTTGTTTTTTTCACACAAAGTATCAGGAAAATTGGAATTACCCGAACGAATATCTTTATCAATCTTATTCCCGTTTTTGTTGCTCTTTTTTCGTTTATAATTTTAAATGAAGTTCTGGGCATACAAAAAGTAATTGGGATTATAATTGTAGTAATTGGACTATTTTTAGCCCAAATAAAACGGAAAGAGAAGAGTATGGAAGAGAAGAATGTTGTAGTGCATCGAAAATAATTTAAGCTGCTAGAAAATTGAGAAACGAATATTGACAGAAAGAACATCGGTTGCGCTAACAAACAAAATTAATGAAACAAATAGAATACAAATCACCCGAAGAGTTAAAAATTCTCACCAATAAATCGTGGAACGAAACCGCCGCAGTTATTAAAAAGCTAAAGAAACGGAAGCCCAAAAATCTCGATAATTTTGTTCACCGGTTACACCACGAAGCATTCGATGAGTTTGACTGTTTAGATTGTGCCAACTGTTGCAAAACAATTGGACCACGATTAACCGACAAAGATATTGAGCGACTGGCACGGCATCTGAAAATGAAATTGCCCTCTTTTATCGAGCAGTACATTTTAATCGACGAAGATGGCGACTCTGTTTTTCGCGAACACCCCTGCCCTTTTCTTCTCCCCGACAACTATTGTATGGTTTACGAAAGTCGCCCCAAAGCGTGTCGCGAATATCCGCATACCGACCGCAAACGATTCTATCAAATTCTCAATCTTTCGCATAAAAATTGCGAAACCTGCCCGGTTGTTTACAACATTTTTAAAGAGATTACACGTGCAAACTGGTAATTATTCTCCAACCAAATAACTTTCCCTAAAAATCTGCATGAATTGGATATATAAAAAAAAAGACTCTTCATCAACCGATGAAAAGCCTTT
>JALUZN010000493.1 GCA_027011835.1 Draconibacterium sp.
GTTTTTGGTTATGTGTTACAACTATTTTTTGTATAAACTCCCCACGTTTAAGCATGAAATATTAGCAGAGGAGTAGTGCCGTGAAACGCCATTTTACGTGCCAGACTTGGGTTAAAGAGTCGCGATATCATATTTCGTTTATGTGTTGTAAGCGAAAGAATATCAATGTCTTCATCTTTAATAAACTGCTCGAGAGCATCGAGCGGATTATTCCCCGTAATCAACCGGCAGTCGAAATCTTCTGTTCTGTATTTCTCTTTTAATATATCTTTCATGCCGTTTAATCGGGCTAAATCCCAGTCGTTACCATTGGTTTCACCAACATGCAGGCAAACTGTTTTTATATCGAAAGGATAAAGAATAGCCATTAATTTATCGAGTGCCTGAAAATCTTTCTCGTCGAAATTGGTAGCATACAATACTTTCGAGAACTCTTTTAACTCTTTTACCGGAGCATTTTCGGGAATAAGCAAAACCGGAACTTTGGCGTTATACATCACATCGGCAGCAATACTTCCTATTGCATTTTTCGATGCCGATTGTCCGCTGCTGCCCAACACAATTAGCTGCGAACGATTTTCGTGTGCATAATCTAAAATATCCTCATCGGGATAACCCGACTTAATGATAAATTCAGTAGCCACTGTCTCCCACCTCTCTTTTCCAATTTCACCGGCAACTTTTGTAATAAACTCCTGAAAATCTTTGTTAACCTTCTTTTCAGCTTCATCTTGGTTTAGCAAAAGCGACGAATCGTATGTATAAATGTCGCTAAACGGGACCGAATGAATAATAGGATTAATGTAGCTGTGCATAAAAACTACTTTAACTTGCAAATGGCTTGCAATATTAAAGGCCATTTTACAAGCTTTCTCGGCATTAACAGAAAAATCAACCGGAACTAAAATATGTCGTTCTTTAACGTCCTGAATGGGCTCAACAATTGTCTTCTTCCCAAGAAAACTGTCTAAAACGGGAATTGCACTTGTGAGGTCTTTTTCAAGAATTTTTACACGTACAGTTGAAGAGGCCGCACCTTCAATAAGATTGATCTGTTCCAAATTACACTCAATCTCTTTTGCCTCAAGCTTCATTTTCAGAATATGAGCTTTTGAATAAGGCAAAACTACGATGGTAATTAATTTTTCTTCCATGATTTTACGTTTTTAAATTCAGTTAAACATTTACTCAAACCACATAAGTTAAAGGCAGCAAACTTTAACTCAATTTTTGAATAGAACAGTTGCTGCTCCCTTTTCCCGTTTATTCGAGTTGAAATTAAAGAAGTTACGTTTTTTACTATTAAATTATTTGGGTTTCTCTTTTGTAAAAAATATGTTGACACTGAAGTGTTTAAAACAATTCGGCTTTTGGTAACAATTCCCGCTAATTCATTCTAATTTCGTACAATCAAAAACATCGGAATATGAAGCTGCTTATTTTTATATTTATTGTTCTCTTCCCTTTTTTTCAGGGAAAGCCGGTAAAAGATGTGATGGTTATTTTAGAAGATATTTCGGGAAAAACAGAAGTGGGGTCGCAAACTGTGGGCGAAAAGGGGAAAGCTGCATTTTTATATTTAAATGAAGGCAGTTACCGTTTGGTAATTAAATTTCCGCAGCAGAATGGGAAATGGATTAAAGAGAAACCAAAATACAGTACATTAACAAAAGCTACTTATAACAAAAAAAATAAAACCTACTATTACCAAGGGAAGGAGGGTTATTTTGCATTGAAATTTAAAAAAGTCAGAAAAATAGACAAGGGAACTTTTCATCCGGTTTTTAAAGAGTTAAAAGGGAATTTAGAACGCCATGTTGTAATTGCCGAATTTGTTACAAAGAAAAACGGAGCTCAATTTTACCTTCAAATAAAAAAGCTTACTGCAGCTCAATTTAAAAGAGCAACCGATAAAATTCCAAACGAAATTTCAATGATTTCGATACGCGGAATAAAGTAATATCGACGTAAATTCGGGATAAATTAGAGAATGTTTTTTAGCATGTTCTATTCATAATGGTTCGGTGCATTTTTATAAACGCCTCATAGACAGATAATCACAAAGCATAAGGCAATTGTTGTAATTTACTAGAAATCAGACCTTTGCGACTTTGCGACTTTGCGAGAAACAAAAATTTAACGGAGTATTGTATTCAGAAACGAAATGAATTGAGTTGCATCAAATAATTCCCAACTCTTTCCCCACTTTAATAAAAGCGTTTACAGCCGTATCGATTTGTGCAGTTGAATGAGCTGCCGAAAGCTGAACTCTGATTCGTGCTTTCCCGCGTGGTACCACCGGAAAGCAGAACCCAATAACATACACGCCTTCTTTTAGCAGTTCGTCGGCAAATTTTATGGCGAGCGGTTCGTCGTAAATCATTACCGGAACAATTGCGGTGTCGCCTTTTACGAGGTCGAAACCGGCTGCTTCCATTTTTTTGCGGAAATAATTGGCATTCGATTTTGTTTTTGCGGGTAACTCGTTGCTGCCCGAAAGTAAATCGATAACTTTAAGTGTAGCTCCAACAGTTGCCGGAGCCAACGTATTGGAAAAAAGATAGGGGCGCGAACGCTGGCGCAACATATCAATAATCTCTTTTTTGCCCGATGTACATCCGCCGTTTCCACCGCCCATTGCTTTCCCGAATGTGGTAGTAATAATGTCTATTTTTCCAAGCAATCCGTAATGTTCAGCCGTTCCGCGTCCGGTTGGTCCAATGTATCCGGTTGCATGCGAATCGTCGACCATTACCATTGCGTCGTACTTTTCGGCCAGTTCTACAATTGCGGGAAGATTGGCAATGTCGCCATCCATAGAGAAAACGCCATCGGTTACAATAATTTTATATTTGCTGTTGGCAGCATCTTTTAAACACTGCTCCAGCTCGTTCATGTCGGAGTGTTTGTAACGAAACCGTTGTGCTTTGCACAAACGTACCCCGTCGATAATTGATGCATGGTTTAACTCGTCGGAAATAATAGCCGAGTCGGGACCAAGAAGCGGTTCAAAAACTCCACCGTTAGCATCGAAAGCCGCCACATATAAAATAGTGTCTTCGGTTCCTAAAAACTCCGAAACTTTCTCTTCGAGCTCTTTATGAATTTGCTGTGTACCACAGATAAATCGTACCGACGAAAGGCCAAAACCCCAGTCGTTCATAATATCCTGAGCAGCTTTAATTACCTCTTTATTGTTGGCAAGTCCAAGGTAATTGTTGGCACAGAAATTTAAAACAGTCTCTCCGGTTGAAACCGAAATCTCAGAACTTTGTGAGGTCGTAATTATTCGCTCGCTTTTATATAAACCTTGTTCTTTTAGCTCTTCAAGGGTTTTTTGCAGGTCGTCTTTTATTTGTCCGTACATAGTTATTAATGTTTATTTTTTTTCTGATTCAAGCACAAAATAAAGAAAAGTTATTGAAATTATAGGTGACAAAAACAGAATTCTGCACCGAAAAGTTATTTGGGTTGAGTATGTAATTCTTTTTCCTTTAACTGATTTTATGAATTGAAACATAAGTTTCTGCCGAACCGGGAACAAGCCCAATTAATTTGGAGAAAATATTTTGCCAAACCCAAATTTCGATGGTGTCGCCGGGGCGTAAATAGATAACATCGCTTACATTTGGTGCAAGGTTGTTTGGCAACTCAAAAAATAGCTCTTCGCCACCGGTAGCAAAAACAACTCCACTTCCCTGCAATTTATTTCCTTTCGAGAAAATAGTTGCCGGCAATCCACCTGTTCCCACATAAATTGCAATACAAACGTATCCGTTAACATTTAAAGCCGACGGGTTGTAGTCTTCCAAAAACATAAAGTCGGTTCGGGCATTTACCTGATAATACCCCTCTTCTATTGCTGTAAACTTTGTTGTTGCGGGGCCTCCCAAAGCAGAGGAGCCAACTGTGCCAAGTGTAAATTCGGCGTGAGTATCGTAGGTGGGCGTATCGAAATCTACAGGGTGCCAGGTGGCAAAAGGAATAATTTCGGGAGCAGCTCCCCCCGACTGAAATACGCGTGCACGACTTTGATTACTAAAACTTGTAATTCCCAAGGGCATTGCATTGTAGAGTGTTACTCCATCGTTTTGCAGGGCCGGTTGAAGTTGTAGTGCTGCCGAAATTTTAAATTCACCCATCGCGTTATCAATTCCCATTGAGTAGTTTAACCCTGAGTTTATAGCTGTAAACCCGATTGAAGCATTTCCTTGCGAGCCGGAAAAAGTATTGTCGATTTGCAATTGTGGTGCACTCATTCCGGTGGCATCGTTAATATGAAGGTAAGTTTGTGGCGAATTAAAGCCAATTCCAACATTTCCGCTGTTGTAGAAAATATTACTTCCATTCACTCCCCAAACCGACCCCGGCAAAGTAACCGTATTTCCTCCCGAAATAGCAAGGTTATTTCCTGTAACGGAAAGTGTTTGAGACTCGTTGGCCGGCATCCATGCGGTACCGTTCCAGCCTAAAACCTGCCCGGCACTTGCTCCTTGTGGTGCAATCGATAACGGCAATCCTGTTGTTCCGTCGCCAATTAATGTGGTGTTGGTTTTTACAATTTGTGTACCCCAGTTGTCGCCCGGCAGTTTTACCGAGTTTCCACCCGAAATGGTAATTGTATCGGCATGTAACGAGAGAGTCTGAAGCTCATTCGAATCGTCTGAATCGGTTGAGCCGGGAGTCCATGTTGTACCGTTCCAGTATAGAACCTGTCCGTTGCTTGCCCCCTGTTTTGCCAGCTTAAGCGGAGATGCTGCTGTTCCGTCTCCATCGATAGTTGCATCGGTTTGGGCAACTTGTGTACCCCAGTTATCGCCGGTTCCTGTTCCTCCGCTTGGTAGCGATACTGTTCCTCCGTTTTTCGAAAGCGAAAGTTGATTCCCGGTTATCGAAAGTACCTGAATTTCGTTGGTTGTATCAACATCGGCATTTTCTACCGTTTTGGCGTGCAGAGCATAAGGAACACTTAAAAATTTACTGGTACCAAAAGTGGTGTAATTTGTCCCTCCCGAAACATCGAGTTCAATTTTTAGGAAAAAGTTGTCGTCTCCCCATTGAATCGCTGTAAATGTTCCGCTTTGCACGGTACCTCCTCCAATATCGACATTAATTAAACCAAATGAATTTGTTGTAACATTGTGTGTCTCTACATAAACGGCACTTCCGGTTGTGGTTCCTTTTAAGGTGGGTTCTAAAAATTAGTTTTTTTTCAATTTTTGACTTGATAAAATCGCAGAACCCTTTAACGAGATTATCAAATCATTTCAAAAATACATTTCTTTACTAAGAATATAGCATAATATTTCTATT
>JALUZN010000494.1 GCA_027011835.1 Draconibacterium sp.
CTTTTTTTTTTTTTTTTGCAATTTATATTGTTTCTAAATAATGTATTGAAATAAAACTACCTTCGAAAAAGCTAATTATCAGATAGTTCTGTTATTATTATCTGTTACGTTACTATATTTAATTCAGATAGATTGCATCCATTTTCAAAGTTATTACTTTTTCATACCTTCGTTTTTATTGAATTTAAACATTAATTATGAATCCTGAAGAAGAGAGGGAACTGTTTCAGGCGATTCGGAAAAGCAACAAAAAAGCATTCGAAAAGCTTTTTCATATCTATTACGGGTATCTCTGTTCTTATGCCTCAAAAATTATTCAAAACGATAATGCAGCCGAGGAAATTGTTCAGGATTTTTTTGTTATGCTCTGGGAAAAGCGGGAGCAGATTAATGTTGAAACTTCGGTTAAAAATTACCTCTTTCGGTCGGTTAAAAACCGAACACTAAACGAACTTAAACACAATAAAATTAAAACTAACTACGCACAATCTATTCTCTCCGAAATTCAGCAAAATACAGATAATGAAAGTAGTTTTTATGAAATTGATTTAGCTGAAAAAATAGAAGAGAGCATTCGGTTGCTGCCCGGAAAACGACGCGAAATTTTTCGTTTAAGTCGCGAAGAGGGGCTGCGATATCGCGAAATTGCAAAACAATTAAATATTTCGGTGAAAACCGTTGAAACACAAATGAGCCTGGCACTCAAATTTTTACGCGAGAAATTAAAAAACTTCAATACTTTTTTTGTGCTGTTTTCTCTTTTTTATAAGAAATAAATTAAGGGTAAACAGATTTTACATTGTCATTTATATACCATGAGCGAAAAAGAGCACATAGAGAATTTCGACCACACGTTGTTAACCAAATATTTAAACAACGAAACTACCCGGGAAGAGAAATTAACCGTTGAACTTTGGTTAAACCAGTCGGTTGAAAACAGAAACAAGATGGAAGAATATTTGAATATGCTTTCGAAAATTGACAACCATTACAAAGCAAAAAGTTTCGACTCGTCCGCTGCATGGAAAAACGTTCAATTAAGAACCGATTCGTCGCAATTACCTGTTTGGCACAAAAAACAGAGAAAGGAGAAGATAGCACAATTTTATAAATATGCTGCAATACTGGTAGTTGCTTTGTTAATCGGGTCGGTTGTCTATTTTGTAGGGTTCGGCAGTAAAATGCCACAAGGTGTTAACATAGTTACCTCGGCCGAAAAACAGGTTTTAACCGATTATGTTTTACCCGACAGCACGGTTGTTACACTAAACAGCAACTCTACAATCAGGTTTCCAAAACAGTTTGCCCAAAATGTGCGCAGCGTTACAATTGTTGGGGAGGCATTTTTTAAAGTGAAACCAAATGCAAAAAAACCGTTTGTTATTCATGCCGGTGGCACACAAGTAAAAGTTTTAGGTACCTCTTTTAATGTGCGTGCTTACCCCGGAGCCGAAACGGTTGAGGTGGTTGTTAAAACAGGAAAAGTTGAGGTAACCGGTAAAAACAGTAAAATCGCGGATACTGCAAATGCTATTTTTCTGGTAAAAGGCGACAAAGGAACTTTTTACAACGAAACCAAATCGCTTGTAAAATCGGTTAATACAAATATCAATTTCCTTGCCTGGAAAACAAACGACATTGTTTTTAACGAAACACCGCTTAACGAAGTTGTTAAGTGTTTAGAAAAAGTCTATCACATCGAAATTCGATTAAACGATGCAGAAATTGAAAAGCTGCCCTTAACAGCACATTTCAATAAAAAACCTATCGGTTTTATTTTAAATGTTATACGACTCACATTTAACTTAGAATTGACAGGCGAAAACGAACACTTTGAATTGTCGGGTCGTAAAAATAAAGAAGCCTTAAAGTCATGAATTAAGCACGCTGCTGAAAAACAAACAGAAAACAACTTTTCACAGAAAGCGGGCTGTAAAATTTTAAATTATGAAACGATTAATTTATAAACTCAGAATAACTTTTGTTTTTGGTGTATTGATACTCATTTCTGTTCCGCAAATAAGTTTTACCCAAGAGAAAAAAACAGAACCACTCGACCAAAACATTAGTATTTACGCCGAAGATGAGCCACTCTCCGACGTAATTAAAAAAATATGCCAGTATGCAAACATCGACTACAATTACAACTCGAAATTGCTTGAGGAGAAAAAAGTGAGTCTGAATATATCGAACAAACCGCTAAAATATGTACTCGATAAATTAATGAAAGATAACTATCTACTGTTCGAGATTGAAGATAATATTTTAGTGGTTCGCGACTATATTCCACTCGAAAAAAGCATTGACTATGAGCAGAATACCGGGCAGTTTTTTGCAAACAATCGTGGTTTTCTTTTCAATAAACAAAAAAAGAAATCGATTACCATAAAGTTTAAATCGGCCAGTAATTTGGTTATAATTCCGGTTACAATAAATAAATCAGATACGCTGAATTTTATTTTAAACACCGGCGTGCAGTACCCGATAATAACCGAATTGCCTTTTGTTAACGAGCTTAATCTGAACTATTTAAAGCCATTGAAGATTACAGGATTAGATGGAGAGAACGAGCTTACCGCATACCGGTCGGGAAACAATACACTCGAAATTCCTGGATTAACAGCCCGAAATCAGGAAGTACAAATGATTATTAATGAAAATTTCCAGATTTCGCACATTTTAGGAATTCCTGTTCATGGTGTAATCGGGTTTAATTTGTTTAAAGATTACATTGTTGAAATTAACTATTCGACCGAAAAAATTACTCTGTATAAACCGGAATATTACAAATATCGCGACCGTAAAAAAGATATAATTTTGCCTCTCTATTTCGAGAATAACAAACCTTTAGTTCATACAAAAATTGTTACCGACGACTTGAAAGATGTGCGCGTAAAACTACTGGTTGACATGGGAACAAGCGATGCAATCTGGCTTTCGGAAAATTCAAGTAAAAATATTACTATTCCGCAAAACCACATTGAAACATTTTTAGGGAAAGGGTTGAATGGCGATTTATATGGAATAAAAGGCCGGATTGATGCCATTTGGGTAGGCCCGATATTTTTACCCAAACCCATTGTTGCCTACCCAAACTCGGAACTGATTAACCGGTTAATTTCGGCAAACGACCGGAACGGAACCATTGGCGCCGAAATTTTACGCCGGTTTTTAGTAACAGTCGACTACAGAAACAAACGCCTTACTTTACGCCCAACGCGGAAAGTTAAAGAGAATTTTAATTACAATATGAGCGGAATGGAGATAGTAAACCCAATGCCGGGAATGCCAATATTTACCATTTCGAACATTCGCGAAAACTCGCCTGCATACCTTGCCGGATTAAAAGTAAACGACCAAATTTTGTGGATTAACAGCAACAGTAATCGTAAAATGGAGTTAAACGATATTAATTTGCTTTTGCAAAGTCGCGAAAATCGTAAAATAAGAGTAAAAGTGTTACGTAACGGCGAAGTTATTAAAACCTCATTTCAACTGAAAAAAGTGTTTTAATGGGAAAAAACACGTTTTTAATACTACTTGCCTTCTTGTTGTTCGGGTTGCCATCTGCAGCCCAACAACAAGATGGTTCTGTATTCGAACGTCGCGTAACCATATACCAGACCAATCAACCGTTAAGCTCTGTATTAGACCAAATTAGCTGGCAGGCAGGAGTCTATTTCTCGTACAATGCAACTATTTTAAATGCCGATAAAAAAACATCTGTTTATGCCGAAAACAAGTCGCTTTTTACTGTACTAAACCAACTTTTTAATCCGGCAAAGTATAAACTTTCGGAACTGAAAAACCAGATAATTATTTCGCAAATTGAGACAAACAAGAGTGTTAAAAACGATACCATTCCCATTAAATACTTTTTCCTCTCCGGTAAAATTACCGATAAAAAGAAGGGCACTCCCATTCGGTATGCAACCATTTCGATAGCACAAAAACCAATTGGAACAATTTCGAACTACGATGGCGACTTTTTATTAAAAGTTCACCCCGAAAATATGTACGATACGGTTGTTATTTCGTGTATGGGATACGGTCAGCTAATTTTGCCTGCATATAAAATTCTCGACGAAGACAATTTTTTGTTGACTCCAATTTCAATTCGAATAAAAGAGGTAAAAGTTACCGCAACAACTCCGCACGAGCTTTTAAAAAATATAAGGGAAAACATTCAAAAAAACTATTCGGGAAATACAGAGTTAATGACCGCATTTTATCGCGAAACCATTCAGCAAGACAGTAAATACATTTCGGTTTCGGAAGCTGTAATGGAGGTGCTAAAAGCACCTTATACGAAGTCGCGTAACGATGTGGTTAAACTTATTAAAGGGCGTAAAAGTCCCGATGTTCAACCTATTCAATGGATTAACTTAAAGCTTCAGGGTGGTCCGTTTTCTATTGTTAAGTTAGACATTGTAAAACGGATGGAACGCTTTATAGAAGAGGAGTTTGAGCCACTGTATGAATATAAAATAAGCGATGAAATCTGGTATAAAAAATATCAGGTTTATGTACTCGAATTTCGCTCTGTTTCTAATCTTGGGTTTCCTAATTTTACCGGGAAGTTATTTGTCGACCGCGAAACATTTGCTATTGTTTTTGCCGAATTTAAGATGAATAAAAATAGTTTGCGTGAAGCAAAAAACACAATGATCAGGAAAAAACCTTCGGGCGTAAAAGCAAAAATTTCTGCTGTAGAATATCGTGTCAGTTATCAGAAATTTATGGGAAAATGGCATTTAGCAACAGCCCGTTCTTCAATTAAAATAAAGGTGAAAAGCAGGCACGATAACATTAATTCGGAGTTTAAAAGTGTTTCCGATTTGCTAATTACAACCATACAGCCAACCCAATTAAAGCGCTTTAAACGCGACGAATCGTTTTCGAGCCGCGATATTTTTGTTGAAATGATTGACAATTACGACGAACAATTCTGGGAAAACTACAACATTATTAAACCCAACGAAAACCTTCGAAACGCTTTTAAAAACCATAAAATGCAATAAAGAATATTCTTAAAGCTGACTACCTCAGCGGCAGAGCCAAGGAGTACCAGCCGGTTGGCGGGCAGGTTCGTCAACTTTGTTTCGGCAAAAAACCAAAAATCGAATATTCTTTATTTCACCCCTTTGTCACTCATTCGTTAATCCTCTTCACCCAGTTCGTCTTTATTCATCTCCGACAAAAGATAGTAGGCGGAATTCATTACAATTTGTGCATTCTTAGGCAGTTCTTCAATAAAACTTACTTCGGTATACCCTTCATCTTTTTTCCCCGGAATAACTTCTCTCATTTTAAAACTTGTTTTGCCCGTATTTTTATCGGTTGAATCGACAATAAAAATAAACGATCTTTCCCCCTCTTTAACTATGGCATCATCGGGTAGAGCATTGGTGAAAATATTGTCGGTGTGCAAATGTCCGGTAACGTACATCCCCGGGATTAAACCGGTAGTTTCCTGATTAATTTTAGCGTGAATATTGATAGCTCTGGAGCTTGAATCGAATTTTTTCCCTATTGCAAAAACGGTTGCCGTAAACTCTTTTCCAATTTGGTTGGCCACAGTAAAATGAATTTTTTGTCCCTTTTTCAGTAAATGAACATCCTTTTCGTAAACCATAAAATCGGCATGAATTGCCGAGTTGTCGGCAATCTCGAAAAGTATTGTTTCTGCATTTACATAGGTTCCCAATTTAATATTCACCTCGTTTACATAGCCGGTTAACGGCGAAACAATTGTAATTGTACTCGAAATATTTCCTTTTTTCACCTCCTCGGGAGAGAGATTTAAAAGCTCTAATCGCGACTTTAACCCTTGATATTTTGCTTTCGAGATGTTGTATTCGGTTTTTGCTTTTTGGTAATCTTTTCCCGAGCCCACTTCGTTTTCGTACAACTCTTTTTGTCGTTTGTATTCCTGTTCAAGAAACTCCTGATTGTTGGCAACCACGGCAAAATCTTCTTGTAATTTAATAAAATCGGGGTGTTCGAGAACTGCCAGCGTCTGTCTCTTTTTTACTTTGTCGCCGGTAAAAACATTAATTTTCTTTACATTTCCACCAACAATTGCCGTAACATCGGCTTTTTTTGCCGGAGCAACTTCCAATTGTCCATTTACTTTAACAACAGTTGTGAGATTTCGTTTCTGAACAGTTCCAAAAGTAAGATGCAACGCCTGTTGCTGTTTTGCCGAGAGTTGTACACTATTGTTTTCCGCAGGTTTTTCCGGCTCTTCGGTTTTGGTTTGTTGCGAACCGTTGTTGCACGACAGTAGCGCTGTTAGTGCAAAAAGTGTGATAAATAAATATGATTTCATTTTTTTTTATTATTTTCCTGTTATGAATTTAATGTTGGCAGCAAGAACCAAAAGTTGTTGTTGTTGAAGTAAATACTGCCGTTTAATATCTATTGCCGCTTCAATGTTTTGTATAAACTGATTGTAATTTATACTTCCCAACCGATAGGCAATATTCGATGCTTTTATTTGTTCGTTTGCCATTGGCAAAGCTTCATTTTTATAATATTCAACCATTTCGGAAAGAGCCCGATATTGGTTTAGCAACTGTTTATATTGGTTATTTATTTCAATGCGTTTTTGAAAAATCTGTTGCCCGGCAATTTCGTAATCGAGCCTCGATGCTTTTGTTTTCCCCGACTGCGAAAAGAACAAAAGTGGCATTGAAATACCTACTTGCCAACCATTAAAATCTGAGACTCCGTCGATTGTTTGAAATTTATAACCCACATCGAATTTGGGAAGTAATGTCGACTTTTCGGCTTTCCAAACCGATTTGGCAACTGCCGATTTATTGGTGTAGAGTTGCAAAACCGGATTGTTGGTTAAACTGTCTTGCAAGGTTGTTGAGATATTTTGTTCTAAACCGTTTTCGTTAATATCGAATGTTTTTGGAAAAAGTAAAAACCGATTGAGTTTTTGCAAAGCAATCGTATAGTTACTTTCTGCCATTTTAATATCTACCTGCAACTGTTTATATTTTGTCGATGCCGAAATGTATTCAATACGAGAAGTTTCGTTGGTGGTGTATTTTAATTTTGCCGCCTTTTCGAAATTTGAATACAAACTATCTAACTGCCGGTATAAAATCTTTTGTTTTTTAGCATAAAGCACTTCGTACCAGGCAATACTAACATCTCTTTCGAGTGTTTGAACAGTAAGTTCTTTTGCCGAAACAGCAAGGTCGGTACGCTTATCTGCCAATTTTATTTTTGCCGGAATTCCTAACAAATCAATATCGTTTTGTTCGAATCCAATTTTATTATGGATTCCCTGCTGTCCGTTTCCAACCTCCTCTTTTCCGGTGTAAACCGAAGTTGTTCCAAGGTTGTACGATGTTGCTTTTAATGCTTTCTGTTTTTCAATATTCAGATCGGCAGCTTTAATTGCCGGAAAATTTGTCTTGGCCATTTCAATTGCCTGTTGCAATGTAAATGTAGTGTCTTGAGCCGATGTATTATTTGCAAATCCAATTCCCAAAAGCACAAAAAGAACAGCAACTGCGGGCTTTAATTTATTCGTTTTTCTCTCTCCTTTTCTATTTTCAACCCATTTATACAAAATAGGCAAAACAATTAAAGTAAGCAGGGTCGATGTTAGCATTCCTCCAATAACAACAGTTGCCAGCGGACGCTGAACTTCGGCTCCTGCCGATGTAGAAATTGCCATGGGTAAAAACCCGAGAATATCGGTTGATGCTGTTAATAAAATTGGGCGAATCCGACGAATCGAACCTTTTATAACAATTTCATTTAATGTGAGTTTACCTTCGGCTTTTAACTCGTTAAACCCACTAATTAAAACCAATCCGTTTAAAACAGCTACACCAAACAACACAATAAACCCTACTCCGGCAGAAATACTTAACGGCATACCGCGCAAATAGAGCGTTACAATTCCACCCACTGCAGCAAACGGAATGGCAACATAAATCATTAACGTTTGTTTTACCGATTTTATGGCAAAAAACACCAGCATAAAAATAAGGAACAGCGCAAGCGGAACTACCAACGACAGGCGTTTTGTTGCACGCTCGAGGTTTTCGAATGCTCCGCCATAACGAATATAGTAACCTACGGGCAGATTGAGTTTTTTGTCGAGTGTTTGCTGAATTTCTGTAACCAGCGATTTTATGTCTCTGTTATCTACATTTATTCCCACATAAGTCCGGCGGTTGGTATTGTCGCGACTTATTTGCATCGGGCCGGGTTGGTAACTAATGTCGGCCACTTCGCTTAAAGGAATTTGTGTGCCATTAGGCAACGAAATAAAAAGGTTTTGCAAGTCGGTTATACTTTTCCGGTGTTGCTCGTCTAACCGAACAACAAGGTCGAACATGCGTTCGCCCTGATAAATTTGCCCTGCAATACCACCGCTAAAAGCAGTTTCGATGGCAATGTTTAAATCGGAAATATTTAAATTGTACTGCCCCATTTTGTTTCTGTTGTACCGAACGGTAATTTGAGGCAACCCTTCAATGGCTTCAGCTTTTACACCGTCAACTCCGTCTATTCCCGACACAAGGCCGGAAATTTCTTTTGCTTTTTCTGCAAGAACATCGAGGTCATCGCCATAAAGTTTAATGGCAATATCTTCTCTCACTCCGGTTAGCAATTCGTTAAAACGCATTTCAATGGGCTGCGTAAACTCGTAATTTATTCCTGAGAAAACGGTCAGTTTTTCTTCAATTGCTTCAATTAACTCCTGTTTTGTTTTCACTTTTGTCCACTGTTCTTTTGGTTTCAGGATAACAAAATTATCGGCAATGTCGAGCGGCATGGGATCCATTGGCAACGTTGCTACTCCAATTCGCGATTGAATACTTTGTACCTCATCGGGAAAATTTTCTAAGACCACTTTTTGAATTCTGTTCGAAACATCTTCCACCTCGGTAAGCGAAGTTCCCGGTTTTAAAAAGGTTTGAAAGGCAAGGTCGCCTTCATCTAACTTAGGAATAAACTCGGCTCCCATTCTGGTAAAAAGAAAACTGCCGGCCAAAACAAGTAAAAGAGCTACAGCAACAATAATCTTCCCATGTTTTAAAACCCGGTTAATAACTGGCGAATAAATATTCTCTATTGCTATAATCGCTTTATCACCAAATGTTTTCTTGTCGGTTTTTGGAGCTCTTAAAAATGTGGCAGCCATCATTGGAATATAGGTAAGCGACAACAACATTACACCAAGAACGGCAAATCCAAACGTAAGTGCCATCGGGATAAACATTTTCCCTTCGACACCCTGCAATGCCAAAACAGGTACAAAAACAATTAAGATTATTAACTGTCCGAAAAACGCAGAGTTCATCATTTTACTCGCCGATTTAAAAGCAAGTTCATTACGTTCGTTTGACGAAAGTTTTTTACCAATAAAGTTCTTTTTGTGCAGGTAGAAAATCATACTTTCAATAATAATTACCGCACCGTCGATTAAAATTCCAAAGTCGAGTGCTCCCAAACTCATCAGGTTTGCCCAAACGCCAAAAATGTGCATCATTATAAAAGCAAAGAGCAGTGCTAAAGGAATAGTTGAGGCCACAATTAACCCACCCCTGAAATTTCCTAAAAACAGAACCAGAATAAAAATTACAATTAACGCTCCCATTCCCAAATTTTCGGCCACTGTTGATGTTGTGCTTTTAATTAACCGACTACGGTCGAGAAATGATTTTATCTCGACACCTTCGGGTAACGACTTCTGTATAAGTGCCATTCGCTCTTTTACTGCGTTAATTACATTATTCGAATTTTCGCCTTTTAACATCATTACAATGCCGCCAACCGCACTCCCTTTTCCATCTTTAATAAAACTTCCGTACCGCACAAAACTTCCGTACCGTACCTGAGCTACATCGCGAATAAAAATTGGGTTGCCATTTATGTTTGAAACAACCGTATTTCTTATATCGTCCAACGAACGCATCAATCCTTCGCCGCGAATAAAATTTGCCTGATGATTTTTCTCGATATAGGCACCTCCTGTATTCTGATTGTTTTTGTTTAACGCATCGAAAACATCGGAGATAGTAATTCCCATACTTCTGAGTTTGTCGGGATTAACAGCTATTTCGTACTGTTTAACTCTTCCTCCAAACGAGTTAACTTCAACTACTCCGGGCAACATTGCCATTTGGCGTTTTACAATCCAGTCTTGCATAGTACGCAGTTGCATATCGTCGTACTTGTCTTCGTAACCGGGTTGAACTTCCAGTGTATATTGGTAAATTTCGCCAAGCCCTGTACTAATCGGAGCCATAAAAGGTTCGCCAAAACCTTTCGGAATTTTCTCTTTAACTTCGGTTAAAGCTTCGCTTACAAGTTGCCGGGGCAGATATGTTCCTGCATTGTCTTTAAAAACAATGGTAACCACCGATAGCCCAAAACGCGAAACACTTCTTATTTCAATCACATCGGGTAGGTTTGCTACGGCAAGTTCAACCTGGTAGGTTACAAATTTTTCAATATCTTCGGTGCCAAGATTTGGTGCTGTTGTAATTACCAGCACCTGGTTGTTTGTAATGTCGGGAACAGCATCGAGCGGAACTTTGGTCATCGAGTAGATTCCACCAATTATTAGAGCCAAAATCATCAATCCCACCAATGCTTTATTTTTTATCGAAAAAGATATAATACGATTTATCATCTTCCTGTTTTTAATTTTTTTATTGAAATTCAACAAACAGTCGAATAGAAATTCGCTGCTGTTTTTTATGAAAAGAGTAGTGCTAAGCAGATATCACTTTCTGAAACAGATGTTTATCCTGCAAAAAAAATCTTGCGATAAAATAAGAAAGTAATTATGCCACAATAAGTTGAGGGGGACCTCTTACAATAAATTTTGTTGAAAAGAAGCATTTGGGTAGAATGCTGTTTTGGGGTAAAAATGGAGGTGTGTTTAAAATATTTTGTGGAAAAGCAATGAATGACAATAAAACGGCAAAAACATTGGGTGTCGCAATTTCTTGTAATCTAACCGACTTATGAACCACCTTTTCGGCAAAAACTATATTCAACGAATGACAATGAAAGTCACTATTACAATTATCTTTTGTTTTATGAGAGTTCGTTTCGCTGGGAATAGTTGCAAAACCAAAATGATGGTGATGAGGGATTGTTGCATGAAGAAATATTACTAACCCGGCAAGTAGTAATAGTATAACTCCAACACTTTTTCTCAATCTTTTCATTTCGTTTTAACTTCCATTTTCTACAATTCTCTGCCTCCGTCGCTTCTCGCTAAATACTTCCTTTAAAACTCACGAGAGAAACGTTTTATTAAAACGCAAATGTAATTAAAAAGTTTATGCAACCGGGTTGCAAACCTATTTTGTCCGCTATCTCTTTCTATACGTATCAGGATTAGTTGCAGCAAACGACCAGTTTTTAAAAAACTGTAATATTCGCTTTTTGTCGTAACTTTTGTCTTTTTCTAAAAAGGCCGAATTTTGCGTATGAATGCGGTTCCCGTTTTCATCGAGAATAACAAAAACCGGAAACCCAAATCGCTGAGGAAAATCTAATTTCTCCATTAACTCTACTTGACGGTTTTTTGTGTCGTAGCTAACTTTAACCACTTCGTAATTGGCTTCGAGATATGTTTTTAATTCGCTATTGTCGTTTACAAAGTTGTGGAATTTAATACACCATGGACACCAATTACCTCCAATCTGAAGAAAAACATGTTTGTGTTCAAGCGCCGCTTTCGACACCGCTTTATTAATATCGGCCTGCGCATTGGCATCGGGATTATAAACCTGAACTTTTTGTGAAAAACCTGTTGTTGCCAAAACAACAAACAAAACAATACCGATTAAAAATTTCATAATATTCTTCTCTGTATTATTTATCTCTCCAAGCCGATTCCATTTTATAAACATCGAGTTTTACAACGCCCAACTCTCCCCCATTGGTGTACAAAATAACCTTATCGTTTTTTTCGTTGGCCACAAAACAGTTCGAAACAACTGCCTGCCCGTCGTTTGCATAAATTTCAAGCGACGTACGGTCGAGTAATATTTCAAGTTTAATATGGTTGTCGATTGGCATAAGTGGTATGTTACTTCCTAAAACATTTAGTGTTCCGCGTTTTACGTTGTATAAAACTTCAATTCCCGCCTCCTTTTTATCGTTCCGCAACATAAATCCAAAATTGTCGGAGGTTTTTATGTCGAAATCGGCTATAATATGGAGACAGTCACCAGTAACTTTCTTTGTTTTATTTTCATTGAGTCCGGGAATTAAATCCTTATTTTCCCATTTGTAATGTTTTCCATGCAGGCTTTTTATCTCGGCAACCGGTGTGCGAATTAATTTATATCCCGAAACGAATTTGGTTAATTTTAACTCATTCGGAAAGCTCATTTGCCCGTTAAAAGGCATATTAGGGAATTCTGCATAGCGCATCCAGGCCAATTGAATTATTCGATTATCGTCGGTATTTTGACATGTTTGAACAGCATAATAATTCCTTCCATAGTCACTTTTCATTCGCGGCGATTCGGCAATAAATTTTTCGCCATCGAAACTACCCAGCAAGTAACTTCCATTGCTGTCAAAAAGAATCCATTTCTTTTCATCGGGACGATTTGTTACCTGAAACTCAACCAAATCGGAGCTCCCCGAAAATCCATGAACATGACTTTTCAACTCCCAGTCAATTAAATTCTCGGAGGTATAAATTGAGATTCCCTGCGAAGTTTTTCTTTCAGACTCTTTGCGATGGAGTAACAAAATCCATCTCTTTGAAGGTGCATACCAAAAAACTTTTGGCCCGGATGCTCCATCGTCTTTATTGGTTTTAATAACCGGATTAACATCGAGTTTCTCCCAGGTAATCCCTCTGTCGGTACTGTATGCAATTTTCTGATTGCATGTTTTGTCGGAGTAAAAAGCCACAAATGTCTTTTCCTCTCCAGTCTGTTTCCCCAAAACATTTTCATTATCAATAATTACCGACCCCGAAAAAATATTACACTTTATTTCTCCTTTCTTCTTTAATCCTGAGCGTAAGGCAACCGGTAAATGCTTCCAATGAACCAGATCGGTACTTACTGCATGGCCCCAACTCAGCGCCTCTTCTTTCAAACTATTTGGATTGTATTGGTAAAACAGGTGGTACTTCCCTTTGTAAAACACCAATCCTGCCGGACTACCCTGCCAGTTCTTTTCGGGCGAGAAATGAAATTGTGGACGATAATTTTCGTTATAATATTTTTTATCCGACTTTAACGAAAGTAGCATAAAAGCAAGTAATACAGAGAGTAATGCTGTTGATAAAAATCTCATAAATATTTTTTAGAATGATTATTAATTGTGCCGAAACTATAAAAATTACTTGGATTTATAAAATCTATATTTTACATTTATCGCTGCAAACCCATAAATAGAAACTGTCATTGAGGCAGAAGTTTTTGATAAATAAGTTTTGTTTGGACGCAAAACAGGAATCGAAAACACTTATTAACAAAATGAAATTGATGCTGAAAGCTCAATTATTATTGTATTGAAACAGGTTGTTACAAACCCGCTGATTCTAATTACAAACCCATAGAATCAGGCTAAGAACTTGTTGAGATAAAAAGAAAGAAGGATTAAATCGCTTTTCGGAGGACGTTTTCATTTTACTGCTTTGGTACATTTTATTTAAGGTTTGAAAATACAAACCCTAATAGTATTGTAATGAAATTGAAATGGACGTTAATTTCATTCCTCTGCATTGTCGCCATTAGCAATGCCGCAGGACAAAAAAAAGTTTTTGAAAATGAAGTAAAGGGAGAATTTCCCGTAAATCTCGCTCTCGACGAAGTACACAAATCATTTACTCCGCCGCCGCAGTCTCTGCAGTTAAAATCGGCCGGGAAGAAAACGTGTGAAATTGTTGTTTCATACATCAATTTTCCGGACGAGGCAAAAGCAGCATTCGAATATGCTGTTTCTATTTACGAAAAGACACTAACATCGACAGTTCCAATCAGAGTTTCAGCCGAATGGAAAGATTTAAAAGGAAACTACTTAGCATTTAGCGGACCGGCATCGTTTCATAAAAATTTTAACGATGCACCCATCTCAAATGTCTTTTATCCGGTTGCTTTGGCCGAAAAATTGTTGGGCAAAAGTATTAACGGCGAAAAAGATGCCGATATTATTTGCGATTTTGACAACAAAAAGCCGTGGTATTTTGGTACCGACGGAAACATGCCAACAACAAAATACGATTTAGTAAGCGTTGTTCTGCACGAACTGGCTCACGGATTTGGAATATCGGGCTTTTTAACCGATGAAGACGGTAAGGGAAAAATTAACAACAAAGGCAACAATCCAAGTATTTACGATTACTTTATTTACAACATTCAAAACCAACAGATTACTGACAAATCGCTATTTTCGAGCCCTTCAGTTCAACTGCATCAACAGTTGGTTTCCGACAAACTTAATGTGAATTGCTCGACAAACTGTAGCATGAATAACACAAAAATTTATGCACCCACAACGTGGAAAAGCGGCGCAAGTATCTATCATTTAAAAAATGCACTAATGAAACCCTCTTTACGTAAAGGAGAGGCCATACACAATCCGGGAAACGATACCTATAATGTATTGTATAAATTAGGTTGGAACATTATTACACACCGGCTTCAAGAGCTGAAAGACTGTGAAAAAATGGCTTGTGAAATACCGGTTTGTACAAAATTCACAACCAATACGCAAGCCGAAAATTCAACGGTACAGGTTGTTTTTTCAACAAGCTACTTCTCCTCAAAAGATTCGGTAACGTTAAAATATAATAAAGCAAGTAAAAGGTTTGAAGGACATATTCCGCTTCAATCGTATGCCGGTAAAGTTCAGTACTATTTTAAATCAACTTTAGCCGATAATACAGTTATTACCCAGCCACGCCAAGCACCCAAAAGAATATTAAATTTTACTATTGGCGCCGATAATTGTTCTCCAACTCTCCAACACAATCCCGAAAAAATTGTTTCGACAACCCATCCCGAGATTAATCTTTCGGCAATTGCAACCGATAATCTGGGAATTAAAAACGTTACTGTTGAATACAAAATAAATAACGTTCTTCAGGACCCAATTCAACTTTCGGCAAAAGCAAACGATGTTTTTAACGGAAAACTAAACTTGCCGGGCAAATTAAACTGTAACGATATTGTTGAGTACCGCATTATAGCCAAAGATAACTCGGCAAAAATGAATAAAACGACTTTGCCAAAAACAGGATTTTATAAAGTTCATCTTTTCGAACCGGAAGCTCCGGTAGAGAGTTATACAACCAATTTTAACTCGACCAACAACGACTTTATTACAACCGATTTTGAGATAACAACACCTGCCGGATTTTCTGACGGCAATTTGCACACAAATCATCCATACCAGCTTTCGAATGTTGAAAACCAGCGTTATAATCTGATTGCTCAACTAAACACACCGGTAATTTTGAAAGAGAACGGACGGATGTCTTTCGACGAAGTTGTGCTGGTTGAACCGGGTGAACCGGGAGTTAATTTTACCGATAAATATTTTTGCGATTTTGTTATTGTTGAAGGAAGTAAAGATAACGGTAAAACCTGGCAGCCTTTTATCGATGGCTACGACTCAAGAGTAAATTCCGAGTGGGAAACAAAATTCTCGAGTACCCTAAAAAGTAGTACTTCGAGTGCATCGGGACAAGAAAATATGTTTTGGGAAAATACAATAGACCTTACCAATAATAAGTTTTTCTCGGCCGGCGACACCGTTATTTTCCGTTTTCGTTTAGCTTCCGATAAATCGGTTTCGGGATGGGGATGGGCAATCGATAATTTGAAAATTCAAAGTATTGGTACCAGTAACAACCCGGTTGCCGAAACAGAAATTGAAATTGAACCAAGTGTTACAATTTATCCAAATCCTTTTTCCGACAAACTATTTGTCGATTGTTCGAAATTAACCAACCCCAAAGAGGTGGTTGTTCAAATTCGAAATTTAACAGGAAAAACGGTTTATCGTGAAACAAAATACGATTCGGAATACAATCCACAGCTCCAAATTAACCTCTCCGGAATAACCTCCGGAATATATATTGCATCGGTAACCGATGCCGATTTAAACACCATTACACAAAAAATCATTAAAAACTAAGAAGATGAAAACATTAATGCTTGTTGCTCTTATGGCAGCTTTTATAGGATTTGTTGTTTCGTTGGTACTGTTTTTTAAACTGTTGGCAGCAAAACGACATAGTTACGCACGAAGTAATACAAAATATTTTGGTGATTGATGTAACAAACCAACTTATTCCACGCTATTCATACTAATGGTAAATATGGATAAAAGTGGTCTAACTTGTATTAGGGTTAAAGGTGCCGGAGTAATTTCCGGCATTTTTTTTCTCACTTCATAATTAGGACTGGTTTAATATTTAAATAGATTTCCAGCGACATTTAAACTTTTTAGTTGCCAGTCAAAGAGATGCTATGATTTTACTTTTGCCCTATCGGGCGGATTTTACTTTTTGGCTTAGTCCAAAAAGTAAACAAAAAGCCCAAGGCTGCGTTCGCTTCACTCGGAAAAGCTACACAATAACGACTAAAAATCCTGAACTCGTCGTACCTCCTCAAACAGCAGGATTTTTTTACGTCGTTATCGCTTGTTTTCCGGCTCACCGACCGAGGCCATCGCCACGAACTAGCTGGAGTCAAACCAAAGAATATAATCTCCTTCAAAAGAAGAGCCGATTCATTAAATTTTAAATTGCCCTATCAACCCAAAAGTTGAAGTGAGCTATTTTTGGGAATCAATTTAAGAAGTTGTAGAAATACACGTTTGAGTTTGTATTATTCGTTCGTAAAAAACCTTATTTTAATAACGGGAACCTTAGTAGCCGTTGTATTACCCATTCAGAAACAACCTTATTCGCGGATCACCTTGAAAAGTAGGTGGATTAAAAAATAATTTCATCTTTGCGGTTTAATTATTTTAAAATAACATGACATTGCAACACAATCAATATAAAGCCTTAGTTGAAGCCCTTCTTCC
>JALUZN010000495.1 GCA_027011835.1 Draconibacterium sp.
CGCGATGAGAATGCAATTTTTTGCTCTTCTTTTTTGTTTGAGGAGTACTGCACCCACCAATAATAACTAGTGCAAAAAACAGAAAGAGAGAGATTGTTTTATTTACCATATTATTATTTTCTAAGACTTTAATTAATTAACTCTTCCCGGAGAGCGGACTTCTTCGCCTTTTACCTTTGTAATGTTGTCGCCCAGTTCTTTTCGGGCGCGGTTGCCAATTTTTTTGAGTTGCTCAACAATTTCGGGATATTCTGCCGAAACATCGGTGGTCTCGGAGATGTCGTTTTTCAGGTTATAGAGTACAATTTTTTTGAGTACACCTTTTGCGTAAGGTCCGGGGAATCCGTCCATTCCCGGTTTTACTCCCACATACGACCGGTAAGTTTGCGGATAGTACATTTTCCAGTCGCCTTTTCTAATGGCACGTAATCCGCCACCATAATAGCACCAGAATTCGTCGCGGGTTGTAACATCTTTCCCCTTTAAAATGGGTAAAAAACTTATTCCGTCAATCTTTTTCTCGGGGAGTTTTGCTCCGGTTATTTCGGCAATAGTGGGTAAAATATCGATGGTAGAGGCTATTTTATCGATGGTTTTTCCGGGAGCAATTTTCCCCGGCCACCACATTACACACGGCTCGCGATGTCCGCCTTCCCACACTGTTCCTTTCCCCTCGCGTAGTGGTTTTGCCGAACCCGCATGATTTCCAAAGTTGAGCCACGGCCCATTGTCGGAAGTGAAAATTACCAATGTATTTTCAGCAATTCCATTTTCTTTCAGAGCTTTTAAAACTTCGCCAACCGACCAGTCTACTTCCATAACCACGTCGCCAAAAAGTCCCTGTTTGCTTTTCCCCTTAAATTTGCTTGAAACAGCAATTGGCACGTGTACCATAGAGTGTGGCAAGTATAAAAAGAACGGATTTTCTTTGTTCCGATTGATAAAATCGACAGCCCGGTTGGTGTACATTGTTGTTAACTCGCCCTGCTCTTCTAATGTCCAAATCTCCCTTACTTTTTTGTTTCCTTCAAGCAATGGTAATGCCGGATATCTGAGTTTTCCAGGCCGGGTAGGATTTTTTTTATCTTTTACCGGAATGCCATCGTAATCAACCGGCCACATATCGTTCGAATAGGGAATTCCAAAGTACTCGTCGAATCCTTGTTGAAGCGGCAAAAACTCTTTATGATGTCCCAAATGCCATTTCCCAAAAATGGCTGTTTTATAGCCCAGTGGTTTAAGCATTTCGGCAATGGTTGTCTCGTCAGGGTTCAGACCTTCTTTTGCATCAGGCATGTAGGCATAGTGTACACTCACACGGTCGCAATAGCAGC
The DNA here is from genome assembly GCA_027011835.1 of Draconibacterium sp. Classification (GTDB taxonomy): domain Bacteria; phylum Bacteroidota; class Bacteroidia; order Bacteroidales; family Prolixibacteraceae; genus Draconibacterium. The sequence goes on from JALUZN010000495.1 coordinate 1,335, forward strand.
CGGTCATTAACGATGCACGCGAAGCGCTGCAAACTCCGGTTGACGAATAAAAACTTGTAAACCGCATTCCTTCGTCGGCCATTTTATCGATGTTTGGAGTTTCATAACCCGTGGCTCCAAAACAGCCCACATCGGCGTACCCCATGTCGTCGATAAAAATAACAACTACGTTCGGAAGTTTTTTTTCTTCAACACTATTTTTACAAGAAACAGAAAACAGAAAAAGGATTAAAATGAAAAGCAGACTTTTATTTTTCATCGTTTTGAAATTTGATTTACTTATCAAAGATAAAATTTTAATCTAAATTGCATTTAAAACCAGAATTTTAGGGCTCACTTCATAATTCGGGTTGGTAAAATATTTAAACAAATTTTTAGTGGCATTCAAACTTTTGTGTTGCAGGTCAAAGGGATGCCATAATGTTACTTTTGCCCTATCGGGCGGATTTTACTTTTTGGCTTAGTCCAAAAAGTAAACAAAAAACCCAAGGCTGCGTTCGCTTCACTCGGAAAAGCTACGCAATAACGACTAAAATTACTGAACTCCCTCCAATACATTGGAGCCTCCTCAAACAACAGTAATTTTTAACGTCGTTATCGCTTGTTTTCCGGCTCACCGACCGAGGCCGTCGCTGCGAACTGGATTTCTGCATACGCTTTTAAGCAAACCTAAAGTATGACCTCCGGCAGGGAGAAATCAGATTCATTAAATTTTTAATTACCTCATCAACCCGAAAGTTGAATTGATCCATTTTTAGACACAAGACATAAACTAGACTGTTTAATATTAACTGCTTGATGTGATTGTGTTTACGTGGATATTTTACCGGGTATCAAAAAAAAATACCATTTCAATAACTATTGAAATGGTATTCTTTTTTTTCCAACGGAATTCCAACGGATTAGGAGATTCCGGGGGGGTAATTATTTACTTAAATCTTTAACTCTTATGTTTCTGAATTTCAGTTTCGAACCGTGACCGAGAAATGCGATGTATCCCTTTTCGCGTTTTAATCCCGGATGATCTTTATGGTCGAGTGTTCCGTTTTTACTGGCCTCTACAATGTCGCCATCTAAAATTACTTCGCCGTTTAATATTATTTTCACTCTCGAACCTTTTACAATAACTTCTTCCGAGTTCCATTCGCCCACCGGTTTTTGGTAACCGCGTTTAGCGGGAATTACACCATAAACCGAACCGTGATATTGGTAATCGTGCAGGTTGGCATAAATGGGAGCCGAGTTGTCTAGAATCTGCAACTCCATTCCAACATAAGCGGCATCGCCTTCAAGAGGAGTCCGAATTCCGAGTCCGTTGTTGGCGCCCGGAGTGAGTTGAAAATCGAAACGGAAAATAAAGTCTTTGTACTCTTTTTCGGTGTAAAGATTTCCGTGGCCACCCATTTCCGGGTCGACGACCAATTCGCCATTTTTCGCATGGTAATCGGTTTTGTTTCCCTGCCAGTTATCTAAATTCTTACCGTTAAACAGCGACTCGAAACCGTCGGCTTTCTCCTCTTCTGTCAATCCAATTTCTTTGGTATTTATTTCGCGAACATAAATATCTCTGAATTGAAGTTGATTTCCGTGTGCCTGCAATTCAATCGTTCCTTCATCAAAAATTGGAATTTCGCGGTTCCAGTAGTTATCCATTTTTACATTGTCGACCACCAACTCGCCATTAAGATAAACGGTTACATTTTCGCCAATCATTGTAATGCGGAATGTGTTCCACTCGTCGATTGGATTGTCGGCAACTTTCAGCGGGTTGCGCACATTGTCTTTGTTGTTATTATACAGTCCACCCGAACCAACTTGTGCACCAACTTCAACACGCGAAGTGTCCCAAATTTGTACCTGTGGAGTTCCTCGTAAATAAATTCCACTATCGCCTTTTTTTGTAATCAGCCAGTCAACAATCATTTCAAAATCTTTGTATTTTTTTGTTGAAACGAGGTTTGCTCCGTGCCCATTAAAAACAATTTTACCGTCTTTTACACTCCAGTTTTCATGCATTTTAATGTTTGCTTCTTTCTGTGCCTGTGCACGTTCCTCCTCGCTTAACTCGGCTATTTTTATTGGGTTGCCATTTAATAGCATACCTTGCCATCCTTCCAGGTTTTTGCCGTTAAACATCGGTACAAAACCTTTCTCTTTTGGCATTTTAGCAAGGTAATTTTCAATATTAATTTTATAATACTGACTGTCGCCACCGGTCATAATCTCCTTTGCTTTATTGAGTAAATCTCTTACAATATCACCCGAAAAACCATTGTTTTTGTTGTTTTGCGGCAGGGCAATTTCCATAATTGATATTGAAGCTGCCTGCTGCAACTCTTTATCATCGAGGAACTGGTTTAGATATACCAGCGAAAGGAATGTTTTGAGGTTTCCAATAGCCTTAATAACACTGTTTTTGTCGTCGGCAGAATTTGCGTAAGCCATTATTTTACGGTACTGCAACAGTTTCTGGTCGTCGGGAATATTTGCCGAATGAACCATTCTTACAAAAGAAGCAAATGCTTTTTGCCGGTACTCGCCGGTTGATGTTTTACAGATTTCGTATAACGATTTCGATGCCGAATAATCTTTCCAGTTTAATAGTGCTTCGAATGCGGCTTCTTTTGTTTCTCCGGTTGATGAATTAAAATAGGCGGTAACTGTTTTCAGTGCATACTCGCCGCCAATTTCGGGGAGAATTGTAAGAATCCGCGCTTTTTTGTCGGTTGTTTCTAAAGTAGTAAATATTTTACCCTCCTTTTTTTGTTCGCTTTCAACTCCTTTTGCAGCGGCAACAACAGCCATCTGTGTTTGTGTTATCTCATTCTCATCTTCAACACGAAGCAGTAAGTCGAGCAGTTCATCGAGGTTGGTTTCGGTAGAAACACTTTTTAGCGCGTTAAATGCGGCAGCTTTTTCGTCGGCATCTATTGAGGAAGTTGCTGCATACACTTTGTCGAAATATTTTGTTCCTGCTTTAGCTGCAATAATATCGATACATGCTGCTTTTGTTTTGCCGGTTGTATTGTCTAATTCAGCAGCAACGGCAGCCAAATGTTTATTGTCGATTAATCGCAACAATGTTGTTTTTGTGGCATCTAAATCGTTTCCGGTTGCCAAATGAGCAATCAGAGCGGGAATTGCGTCGGTACCTTGTAATTCGCCTAATGCCGAAATTGCCTCTTGGCGAACAACTTGAGCTGTTGAGTTTAAATTTTCCTCAATAAAACCGGTGGCAAGTTTGTCGCCACGGCGGCCCAACATCGAAATAATATCCGATTTCACCTCCGGATTTACATCGTCGGCTTTTGCAATCCATGCGCGAGTATCGGCTATACCACCTGTTTTTTCGGCTAAGTTAAGTACCGAATAACGAAACGGTTTATTGTTGTTGTCAACTGCATCTAATAAAAGAGGTGTGGCTTTGTACCCTAAATATTTGGTGTAAATTGCCAATCCGGTTGAGTAGTTGTGCAGTAAGCTTTCAGAAGTGTTGGCTTTGAAAATTTCTTTACAAGCTTTTTCCATCAGCTTAATTTCATTCTCTTCACCCAAGCGGTTGGTATAGATTAAAAATGCCTCGGCAGCATTGGTTGGGTCGTATTTAAAATCGACTTTTTTAGCTGCTTTCAACAGTGTTTTATACGAATCGGGGAGACCGATATTTGCTAATGCAGCGAGTGCTGTTTTGCGCATGTACGCTTCATTATCGTTAACAAAAGGGGTAATTTTATCAACAGCGTGCTGGCATTTTAAAACACCCAAAGCACGAACCAATGTTGCTCTGTTTTTTCCCTCAACCGAAGGTAGGGCTGCCATAATATTTTTGGCAACCATTTTAATTCGCAGTGCCACAAGTGTTTGTGTTGCCGGTTCGCAAAGTTCTTTATCGGTTAGATATTCCGAAACTTCGGGGATACACTTTTTGCTACCTACTAAATTTAACTGGTTTAACAGAAAAGTTTTAACCTCGGTATCGGTTTGATCTTTCAATGCAATTAAAATATTATCCTCGGCAAAAGCTCTCTCTTTATCTTTCCCAAACTGACTTGCATAGCGTGCCAAACTGTTAATGGCAAAACGTACAGCAGTGTCGTCGCCAACTCCGGGAGGAGTTAATTCGGCGGCTACTTTCTGAAATCCCTCTTGCCCCAAACTAACCAATTCTTCCATCGCTTTATCGCGCTGAGTGAGGGTTTTTGTTGGCATCTGCGCCAAAATATCGGCAACTTTCGTATCGAGCGTGCGGTTGTCTTGTGCAAAACTTCCGACGCTAAAAATTGAAAGCATCAGAATTGTTACTATTTGAAATATATTTTTATTCATCTGTTTTGAAATTAGTATTGAGATTTTAGTATTAAGTCTTTTATTGATACGTCATTCCCCGCAAAGCGATTCCTTTGGAAGAACTTGATTTGGAATCTCCTTTTTCTGGCAGAGATGCTGAAATAAATTCAGCATGACGTTCAAATATCTTTTTATTACCCACATTTGTCTCTTTAAATTAAAATTGTTTATCAATAATAAGCTAAATTGTCCACGGTGCCCGCATGGGTTGATTCATCATTAGGTTTGCTCCTTCGTCGTCGATAAATTCTAATTTATCGGGGTCGAAGTGAAGAGTGCGTCCCAGTCGAACAGCTGTAATACCAAGGTTTACAATTGTTGCCGAGCGGAAACCGTTCATTTCGTTCAATGCGAATTTTTTTCGTGTTTTTACCGACTCGGAGAAGACCTTAATTTGTGGTTCCGGCTCGGGTAAAGTTTTAATAAAACTTTGTAAATTAGGGATATCTGATTTGAATCCGCGGTATATTTTTCCGTTTGGTCCTTCGATGTAGGCAGCATCTTTATCGCGGTTTTCACCGTCGAGAATAATCTGACAACCATCGGCGTAGGTATATGTAATACGTCGCCACGAGCCTACAGCATCGTAATGTTGCTGTGGTGCGTCCACTTCAACTTTTATTGGGCTGGTATCGTCTTTCCCCAACATATACTGAACCGGGTCGAGGTAGTGTTGTCCCATATCGCCCAGTCCGCCGCCGTCGTAATCCCAATAACCACGGAATTTCTGGTGAACCCGAAGATGGTTGTAAGGTCTTTTGGGTGCAGGCCCGAGCCACATATCGTAGTCGAGATTTTTAGGAATGGGTTCGGGAGTGAGGTTGTGTTCGCCACTCCAATAAAACTTCCAGTTGTAGCCGGTAATTCCGCTTACAGTAAATTTTAACGGCCAGCCAAGTATTCCGCTGTCTATTACTTTTTTTAGCGGTTTTACGTCGGTTCCCAGTCCGTAGAAAGTCCCTTTAAACCGAAACCATGTATTTAACCGAAACATTCTTCCATGTTCATTAACCGCTTCAACAACTTTTTTGCCTTCGCCAATTGTGCGGGTCATCGGTTTTTCGCACCAAATATCTTTCCCGGCTTTGGCTGCCTCAACAGCCATTAAGCCGTGCCAGTGTGGTGGAGTTGCAATGTGTACAATGTCAATTTCGGGTAATAACAGCAACTCTCTGAAATCGTGAAATTGTTTTACATCGTAATCGATTAAACTTTGTGCTTTTGCTAAATGTTGTGTGTCGACGTCGCAGATGGCAACAACACGCGACCCTTCGTATGGAATGTGTCCGCGTCCCATTCCTCCAACTCCAATAATTGCTTTTGTAAGTTGGTCGGACGGTGCGGTAAAACCATTTCCACCTAAAACATGTCGGGGAACAATTGTAAGTCCTGCTCCGGCAACAAGGGCACTTTTCAGAAATTTCCTTCTGGAAGATTTATTTTTTGAATTCATGATAAATATGTGTTGATTTAAGTAATCAAATTTTTTCACCTCAAAAATAACATTGTTTTTAAAATAAAAGGTAACTTCTCTTAATACAAATTGAAATGATTGATGAAAAATAAAGATTTTGTTTCTGTTTCAGAATGGTTCAATTACCGGTAAATTTTCAGAAACTAAAAAAAAGAGTTCGCTTTTTTAGTTGAAAGGAATTCATTTCCTATCTTTAAAAGCTTTAAATAGATTTGTTCAAAATGAAAAATATTCCGGTTATAACGGTCTCCGGCAAGTCGCTGGCAGAAACTTACGAAACAGCATTAATAAATTTATACGAAAAGGGTACTCGTTTTAAAACCCAGTACGACAAGCCGGGCGACCCGCTGAGTATTGATTGCACGATGAACCTGACTATTGAAGAGCCCGAAACCGACCCGATGATTCATATGGCTTTCCCGGGTGGAATTGATGATTTAAAGGAGTATGTTTTGGAGTTGAAGGGATTTAAAAACCATTGGGTAAAAAATATAAACGATGTAAACGATACGCGCTGGGAATATACTTACCACGGGCGATTAAAAAATTATGGCGTTTGGCAGGAACTTCAAAATGGAGAGTCGGTGGAAGTTGGCCCATTTAAAGTCGACCAGATTGAAAGTGTGATAAATAAGCTTTCGGCACAACCATTTACGCGGCAGGCGCAAATGATTACCTGGATGCCAAATCTCGACAACAGTTGTTACGACCCGCCATGTTTGCAGTCGTTATGGTATCGGATTCTGGAAGACGAAGAGGGAGTCTACTGGCTGAATTGCAACATCCGTTTTCGGAGTAACGATGCGTGGGGGGCAAGTTTTATGAATATGTTCGGATTTATTCAGTTTAATAAAGAGGTAATTGCTGCCGGAGTTGCTGAAAAAACTGGGAAGAGTGTGAAGCTGGGGCGATTAAATTGGCAGGCCGATTCGTACCACATTTACGGGAAAGATATAAAAACTGCAAAAGAGCGCTTGTTCGACCGTGTTGAAACAATGGCATTTGAGGAGCGAACCATGCCGTTTAACGACCCGTTTATCCGCGATATGTACAATGCGGCCGAACCTATGGTTATTCAGAAAATTAAAGAGTTCGACGAAAGACATTAAAACATGAATGAGAATGAATTATACTGCAAATAAAGAGCGTTACAGCTCAATGAAATATAACCGGTGTGGAAAATGGGGACTAAAACTTCCCGCTGTTTCGCTGGGTTTATGGCACAATTTCGGAGGAATTGACAGGTTCGAAAACGGACGTAAAATTTTGCATCGTGTATTCGATTTGGGAATTACTCATTTCGATTTGGCAAATAATTATGGCCCGCCTCCCGGTTCGGCTGAAGAGAATTTCGGGAAAATACTAAAGCAAGATTTTAAAGCTTACCGCGATGAAATGATTATTTCGACCAAAGCCGGTTATTTAATGTGGCCCGGCCCATACGGAGAATGGGGAAGCAGAAAAAATTTGCTGGCCAGTCTCGACCAGAGTTTAACCCGAATGGGATTGGAATATGTCGATATTTTTTATTCGCACCGCCCCGACCCCGACACACCCCTCGAAGAGACAATGATGGCACTCGACAGGGCTGTCCGTTCGGGGAAAGCACTCTATGTTGGCATTTCGAACTACCCCGCCGATAAAGCAAAAGAGGCCTTTCGTATTTTAAAAGAGTTGGGTACTCCGGCCATTATTCACCAACCGAAATATTCGATGTTTGTGCGTTGGGTTGAAGATGAGCTGTTGGACGTTTTAGAGGAAGAAGGTGTTGGTTGTATTCCGTTTTCGCCACTGGCACAGGGTTTATTAACCGATAAATATTTACATGGAGTGTTGGAAGATTCGAGAGCTGCACGCGAAGTATTTTTAAAAAAGGCCGATGTCGACAGGGTAGCCAATAAAATTGTTTTGCTAAACGAAATTGCGCAACAACGCGGACAGTCGCTGGCACAAATGGCTCTTGCCTGGGTTTTAAAAGACCCGCGGATTACTTCCGTTTTAGTTGGCGCCAGCTCGGTACATCAGATTGAAGACAATGTGAACACATTAAAAAATACCCGTTTTACAAACGAAGAATTAAGGCTAATTGAAGAGGTTTTAAGTTGAACTGGTAAAAATTGAAAATAAAAGAAAAAGGATGATTCGGAGAGAACCATCCTTTTTTGTGAATAGAAAGGCCGGTTTAGCAACCAGCCCTTTCTCAATCAACCTAAAACCTAAACCAAAAACCAAACTTATGAATATTGTTGTATCTACTTTATAAACTAATATTTATAACTTCAACAACAGAAAACAAAAAAGGTTTAGATGATTTAAATTTTTTTCTGAGAAAATTACATTTTAGAAGAAAGGACAAAATTCAAGCTGAATATTATCCTTTACCTCATTGTATCGTTGTCTGTTTCATTCCGCCGTTGTGAGCAAAAAAAAGGGGAGAGATTTTTACGATTAAATAAGCGAGTCGCCTTTTTTTATTTTAACGTCGGTAACAAACTGTTTAATTTGCTGCTCGTTCTCTTTTTTACAAATCATTAAAACATCGTTCGATTCGGCAATAATATATCCGTCTAATCCTTGCAATACCGAGATTTTTTCGCCCGAAATATCAACAATGCAATTTTTAATTCCGTAGGTTAAAACATTGTCGCCACTAATTACATTCCCGGCTTGGTCTTTCTTTTTATTTTCGTACAATGCTCCCCAGGTTCCCAAATCGCTCCAGCCAAAATCGGCAGTTAAAACATAAACATTCTTTGCCTTTTCCATCACTCCGTAGTCGATAGAGATTGCCGGACACTCGGAATATGCCTTATTAATAAAATGAATTTCGTCGTTGGTGTTGTAGAGTTTAATTCCTTTTGCAAAAAGTGCTGCCACTTCGGGAAGATGTGTGTCGAATGCCTGAATCATTGACGAGAGCGACCAGATAAAAATTCCTGAATTCCAGAAGAATTCGCCGCTTTCAACAAAAATATTCGCCATCTCTTCGTCGGGTTTTTCCGTAAAGGTTTTTACTTTATATAAATTATTTACTTCGTTAAAGCTGGTTCGTTTTTTTACCTGAATGTATCCGTAACCGGTTTCGGGGCGGTTTGGTTTTATGCCCAGCGTAAGCAATGCATCGTTTTCGGCAACAAACGAAAGTCCGGTTTTTATCTGTTTTACAAACTCCTCTTCTTTCAGAATAATATGGTCGGAAGGAGTTACAATTAAATTTGCATTAGGATTTTTCGATTTAATTTTAAATGCTGCGTAAGCGGCACACGGTGCTGTGTTTCGTCGAAGTGGCTCAAGCAAAACCTGGTCTTCTGTTAACTCGGGGAGTTGTTCAAGAACCAACTCTTTATATTTTATATTGGTTACTACCAAAAAATTTTCTTTCGGAATTAGTGTTGAAAAACGGTCGTATGTTTGTTGCAGAAATGTGCGACCCACCCCCAGAATATCTAAAAATTGCTTTGGTTTATCAACACGGCTCAGTGGCCAAAACCGGCTGCCAATTCCGCCGGCCATAATAATACAGTAGTTATTTTTCATATAATTTGTTCTTGTTGTATTTGAAGTTGTTAAAACAACTTCAATGCTAAAATACCGAAATTATAAATGATTCTAACAGATAAACAGAGAATTTTTTTCGAATACTGTATACAACTTTCAATATCGAAAAGGTTTTGTTTAAGGATTTATAAGTTGTAATTTTAGCTTTTTGTTAGAGAAGTTGTTTTTAAAAAGCTCAGAATGAATTTTTTCTTCGATGTTGGACGATATTTTACAATGCTAAAAAGGGTTTTTGCACGCCCCGAAAGGCACCGGATGTATCTTCGGCAACTATTTCATGAGATTGATACTCTGGGAGTAAACTCGGTGGGGATTGTTATCGTTATCTCTGTTTTTATTGGTGGTATTATGACCATTCAGTTTGCTTATAGTATGGCAAATCCACTTTATCCTTCGGAATTAATTGGGTTGGGTACCCGCGATACGTTAATTCTCGAATTCTCGTCGACAATGCTTGCGCTTATTATGGCCGGAAAAATTGGCTCGAATATTACTTCCGAAATTGGAACGATGCGCGTAACCGAGCAGATTGATTCGCTTGAGATTATGGGCGTGAACTCGGCAAGTTATCTTATTCTGCCAAAACTTTTGGCCGTTGTTTTTATATTTCCATTCCTCTATATTTTAAGTGTTTTTTTCGGAATTTTAGGAGGTTTGGTTACCGGGCCGCTGGTTGGAGTTATTACAATTCCCGAATACATTGAAGGAATTCAGTGGTTGTTTATTCCTTACTACGTTACATTTTCGATAATAAAGATGTTCTTTTTTGGATTTTTGGTTGCTTCGGTGCCCGCCTATTTTGGGTACTATGTAAAAGGTGGTGCCCTTGAGGTGGGAAAAGCAAGCACAAAAGCTGTTGTAAATACTAATATTCTTATTCTGCTTTTCGATTTGATATTAACCCGATTGCTGCTAACATGATAACTGTAAAAGAGATACGTAAAACATTCGAGGAGAATGAAGTTCTTAAAGGCATTAGTGCCGAATTTGGGAATGGGAAAACAAACCTGATAATTGGCAGGAGTGGCTCGGGGAAAACTGTTCTGCTAAAATCGATTTTAGGATTGTTTGATGTCGACAGTGGCGAAGTTTGGTACAACGAGCGCAATTTTACCGAGATGCGTGAGAAAGAGAGAAAGAAACTGAGGCAGGAAATTGGGATGGTTTTTCAGGGCGGTGCACTTTTCGACAGTATTTCGGTTGCAGAAAATGTGCAGTTCCCGTTAGATATGTTTACAAAAATGAGTGCAGCCGAAAAAAATAAACGAGTTGCTTTCTGTCTCGACCATGTAAATATTGCGCAACAAGCATTTCATTTAAACCCCAGCGAAATCAGCGGTGGTATGCAGAAAAGGGTGGCCATTGCACGTGCCATTGCACTGAATCCGAAATATCTTTTTTGCGATGAACCCAACTCGGGGCTCGACCCCGAAACAGCAACAGTTATCGACAAACTGATTCAGAGCCTGACAAAGGAGTTTGGAATGACCACTATTATTAACACCCACGACATGAATTCGGTTATAGAGATTGGCGAGTCGATTCTTTTTATTAGTGAAGGGAAGAAAGAGTGGGTGGGCACCAAAAACGAAATATTAAACTCGAATAACAAAAAGCTAAACGATTTTATTTTTGCCAACAAACTTTATGCTCAGATGCGAAAAGGTAGTTAGCCATTGGCACTATTTTTTGGCGAGAGTGTAATGACCGGAATAATTAACTCTTCCATAGAAATACCGCCGTGCTGAAAAGTATCTCTATAATAATTTGCATAGTAATTATAGTTATTCGGATAGGCAAAAAAATCGGTATTTCCTGCAAAAATATAACTGGTGCTCACATTTCGTGAGGGGAGGAAAACTTTTCGCGGGTCGCGCACTTCAAAAACATTTTTCGATTTGTAATTTAAATTCCGGCCCAGTTTATAACGTAAATTTGTATTTGTTTCGCGGTCGCCAATAACTTTTACCGGATTGTTTACACGTATTGCACCGTGGTCGGTAGTAACAACAACGCGGATATCGTTTTCTGACAATCCTTTCAACAATTCGAGTAACGATGAGTTTTGAAACCAGCTTAGCGTAATTGAGCGATATGCCTTTTCGTTGTTTGCCAGTTCGCGTATCATATCCATTTCGGTGCGTGCGTGCGAAATCATATCAACAAAATTTACAACCATTACCGAAAGGTCGTTTTCTAAAATGTTATTCAGGTTTTCGGCTACCCAACGTTCTTTTTTAACTCCCGAAACTTTTTCGAAATAGAGGCTCTCTTTTCGTCCAAACCGTTTAAGTTGTCTTCTTATTAGCTCCTCCTCGTGTTTATTTTTATGTCCTTCGTTATCGTCGTCTTCCCAAAGTTCGGGGTACAATTTTTCTATTTCCGAAGGCATTAATCCGGCAAACATGGCGTTACGTGCATACATTGTTGCAGCCGGAAGTATTCCGCAATAGAGCTCCTCCGAGTCGATGCGAAAATAGTTGTTAAACACCGAACTTAAGATTCGCCACTGGTCGAAACGGAGATTGTCGATAACCAGAACAAACGTTTTTTTACCGGCATCGAGGTGAGGGAAAACACGCTGTTTAAAAATGTCGGGCGAAAGTAGCGGACGATCGTCGTCGGTGCTTGTAAACCAGTCTGCGTAGTGCTCTTTTACGAACTTAAAAAAAGCTTTATTGGCATCGTCTTTTTGCATAGCAAGAATCTCGTCCATGGTCGAATCTTCCGACTCGCTTAGTTCTATTTCCCAGTGTACCAGTTTTTTATAAATGTCTTTCCATTCGTCGAAAGTCAGCCGGTCGCTAATTTGCATTCCTATTTGCCCAAATTGCATTTGGTATGCCGATGTTGTTTTTTGAGTTACCAGTCTTTTTTGGTCGATATTTTTTTTCAGCGATAGCAGAATCTGTTTCGGATTAACCGGTTTTATTAAATAGTCGGCAATTTTCGACCCCACTGCTTCATCCATTATATTCTCTTCTTCGCTTTTGGTAATCATTACCACCGGAATATTTGGAGAGATTGTTTTTATCTGTGTAAGTGTTTCCAGGCCGGTTAGTCCCGGCATATTTTCATCTAAAAAAATGATGTCGTAAAAGTTATCTTTTACTTTTTCAATGGCATCGGTTCCGTTGTTTGCAATATCTACTTCGTAACCTTTCTCCTCCAAAAAAATTATGTGTGCGCGTAAAAGGTCTATTTCGTCGTCTGTCCAAAGAATTCGTGGTTTATTCATTTAACTGTTTTTAATTGTATTTATAAAACTTGCAAAGCGCAGGATTAGTATTTAGTTAACAAACTTTAACCTGCGAAGTTTTTTAAACAACAGGTTATTTTCCCAAATACACCCGTTTGTAAAAATTCATGTAGTCGAGAATGTTTTTCTCTTTTAAGAATATTTCGAAATTATTTTTCGAAATAAGGAAATTGCGATAGTTTGTTTTTCGAAGTGGAGTATAAAGATTGCGGCTGCTGACTACCTTTTTAAAATAGGGCATTGCTGTCTCCTTGTCGGGGAGGCCGCTAATAATTACTACTTGTCTGATTTCGTCGAGCGGACGTACTTCAACCTTCAATTTAAGGGTTGCATAGTTTGCCAGATTAAATTGCTCGATTCCGTTAATAAATGCAGGCTGGTCGATTCCCAATCGCGAAATAACAAATGTAAAATAGTGCTCGCCGGCAATGTCTTCGTTATACGGACCACTATATTTTTCGGGTTTGTTTGTCGCCTCTTTTGTATCTGTTGCTTTGGCTGCAACTGCTGCCCCTTTTGTTGCCGAGGAAGAGGATGTTGACGTTTTTGTTTGCGTAGTTTTACGTTGAATATAGTTGGTACGGAAAAATCCTAAATAGTCGTCAACTTTGTTTTGTTCTATCAACTTTGTAAGGTTTTCGTCGGTAATCAGGAAATTCCGGTAAGTTGATTGGCCAAGCGGAGCAAAAAGCTTCCGGGTGGTTACCACTTTTCTGAAATACGACATCGATTCGTTTAGTGTAGGTATGCCTTTTACAACCACCAACCTATAATTATCGGTCTCTTTTAGTTGAAGAGCCAGCCCCCAAATTCTGAAATTGTCGCGGTTAAATTGTGCAAAACCTTTTAACAGCGCCCGGGTCGATAAATTTTTATCTTTAATTGCAATTACAAAACTTTGTGTTGTATCTATTTGTGTTGTAAACATTTTATCGGCTCCGGTATTTACCATCACAAATTTACCTCTCTCTTTTAAAATCTCATCTTCTTTTTTTGCACGGGCCATCAACTCTTCAGGCGAAATATCGGGTTCGTTTTCGTTAAAATCGGAACGAATAAAGCGGCTGTAGTTTTTTACAAAGAATTTCAGGTAATCGGTTATCGATTTTTCTTCAAGAACAGTTCGGTAATTTGTTGATGAAATAACGAAGTTTACATATTCAACTCCTTTTAATGTTTTAAAAACGTTTGCTCGTCGTATAATTGCGCGGTGATAAATAATTGCACTCTTTTTATTTTCCATGGCACGCACAATTACAAAAGCCAGTTTGTCGTTTAAAAAGGCCGTTTCAATGTCGAAATCGACTTTTGTATAGTGGTCGATGTTGTAGTTTGCTATATCGAATTTCAGCCGGTTTAAATCAATTTTGCTTTCGCGTGGATATGCAATTACAAAGTAATGCAGCAAATCTTCATCGTAGGTATATTTGCCGCCAAACTCATCGTCTTCGCCTCGTTTCCCGGGGAGTAATTCGTCGTTTTTAATCTCTTCGCTAATGTATCCCAGTTCAACCAATTTTTGATAATCAGCAAGTGAGCTGTCTTGAATTAACGTTAAAATTTCGTTTGCCAGAGGTGTAGTTTCTTTATTGGGGTACTGCGTAATGTAACCTTTTAACAGGCTTTCGAAACTGTGAACATCGGTTTGCGTTCCTTTTGCAACCGTCTCCATAAAATCGATTTTAGGAATGAGTAGGCTGTCGGGAGCCATCTTTTTTATTTGTGGAGCAAGTGCAATTACATTCTTGTATCTGCCTGTTTTATAGCTCTTAAATGCCTCGCTATACAGTTTGTTTAAGCTGTCGGTGCGTGCTGCCATTTCAACAAAAAAGTTTGGATTTAGCAGGTACTGAGCATAGTTGCTCTTTGGAAACTTTGTAATTATCAAATTTCGGTAATAGTCCGATGTCTCTTTGTCTCCCATTAAATCGAATAAATCGTAGAGGTCGAAATAGGCCGAAAGCAGATAGATATTGTTTGGATAACGTTTGTTCAGGTCTTCGTATGCCATTGCCGAACGCGGATAATTTCCGAATTCCGATTTAAATATTTTTCCAATACTGTAAAGTGCATCTCTAATTTTTTCGTTCGAAACCTGCATTAACGAATCAGTTAACGGTAAATCTTGTGTGTAATACTCTTTTTTTAAAGGGTCTTGTTCTCTGATTACAATTTTGCTCGAATCAACAACTTCGGCCAGTTCGTCGGGGCTCTCTATCGACATGGAGTTTTTGTTTAAACGGCGCCAGTTATCTTCGAGTTTTCGTTTCCCCCAAAGTTGCTGGAAAGTAACTTTCCCGTACGATACCGTTTGCGGATTATAAAAATACCAACCGGCACCACCTTGTCGGCGTCCCATTCCCATACGGTTTTGGTTGGCACGGTAGTAACCTGTTCCCTGTGCACTTTGTAACGAGAGGTTTTCCATGTTTCGCTGTCTCTCCTGCTCCTCTTTCATTAAACGTGCAATGAGCGATTCGCGCTCGATTGGAGACATTTTGGCGACCTTTTGTAAACTGTCTTGCCGTTCAACCGTGTGTATATTGTCGACTAGGTTTGTTAGGCTTTTGTACTTGTCCGACAACTCCTGATAATTCGGATAAGTTTCATCGATAATCGTCATTGCACTGTCGTAATATGCCTGTGCATTGCGATATTGTAAATCTTCGAAATAAATATCGGCCAGAGTAATGGCCGAAAGTGCCCGTTGAAATTGATTCTGGAAGCTGTTTGAAACCGATAACCGGTAATTTTCTACCGCTTCGTCGTGGTTGCCCTCTTTAAAGTAGATGTTTCCGAGTGCATAATAAATCTGATCTTTAAAATCGACATTCTTTTTGTCGCGCAGCATTTTGTTCAGCTCTTTTATTAGTTTCTCGGTATCGCCTTCACCCGAAAAAATTCCTGCTGAATTTATTTTTGCATTAAAAGCCATTTTGTATCCGGGATTCATGTGCGTAACCGCTTCAAATGCTTTCGATGCTTCGGCATCTTTCCCCACCTCTTTATACAACTGAGCAACAATATATTGGTTTCTTGCCTTTTTTCTTTTTAGAAAAGTTTTTTTGATGGCAATGTTTAAA
>JALUZN010000496.1 GCA_027011835.1 Draconibacterium sp.
ATATAATTATACACAATAATCATCATTTATAAAAGGAGTTTGTATATTTATCGGCTCATAAAAAAACGGATGGATTAATGCTTTTCGAAACAAAATACTGGTTTGTTGTTTTAGTTGCAATTCTTGTTGCTGCAATGGCAACTGTTTTTCTTTTATATTTTAAAAACAGGGCAAACAGAGCTCTCACAAAAGGTCAAATTTGGTTTTTGTCGGTGCTTCGGTTTTTATCGTTTTTCTTTATTGCTTTTTTATTGCTTTCGCCTTTTGTTCAAACGTTAAAAAAGAATATACAAAACCCTGTAATTATTACTGCCTGGGATAATTCAGGTTCTATTATTTCAACACAGGATTCGGTAAAAGTAGCTTCTGAAATTGCAACAATGAAGAGTGCTTTTTCGAATGAACTTGCAAAAAAATATTCCATACAACGTTACACTTTTGGCGAGAATACAAGTTTGTTTAACACTTTAAATTTTTCGGAAAAGAAATCGGATTACAGCAATCTTATTACAACCGTTGCCAACAACCATTTTAACGAAAATGTAGGTGCATTAATTCTTATTGGAGATGGAATTTATAATCAGGGAAAAAATCCGGTGAACCTGATTGATAAGATAAACTTCCCGATTTACACCATTGGTTTGGGAGACACCTCGCAAGTAACCGATGCAAGAATTCAGGAGATAAATGTGAACCGCACCTCTTTTTCGGGTAACCGTTTCCCCGTTGAGGTTGATGTTCAGTTTTCGAAATTAAAAGGGAAACCACTGAAACTTTCTATTATTCAGAACAATACTGAACTGACAAGCACAGTAATAACACCGCCAAACAACAACTTTTTTTTTAGTAAACAGTTTATTCTTGAAGCGGGAAAACCCGGATTGAAACATTATTTGATAAAAATTGAGGAAGCAAAAAACGAGCGAAACATAAAAAATAACAGGACTGAATTTGTTATAAATATTTTAGAAAACAAACAGAAAATATTGATTCTTTCAAACGGTTCGCATCCCGATGTTGGCGCCATTAAAAACACACTCGATTTGCAAAAAACATACGAGGTTTCGGTGTTTACCGAAGAGCCGTATCCAGCGAATCTTTCAGATTATAATTTGATAATATTAAACCAATTGCCTACTCGTTCGAAGTCGATTGCAGAAATAATAAAGAGAGCTGCAGCAAACCATCTGCCTCTGCTTTTTATTGTGGGTAACAAAACGTTTTTGCCTCAGTTAAATTTACTGGAACAGGGCGCTAAAATTACTCCGCTTGCCGGCTCGGGCGAAGAGGCACAGGCAACATTAAATCCAACTTTCGCAACATTTCAGTTGAGCGACGATTTTAAAGAGATTCTCCCGAAATTCCCTCCGTTGCAGGTTGCTTATGCAAATTTCGACCTGGCACCCGGGTTTACGCCCCTGCTTTATCAGAAGATATTGAATATAGAAACAGCAAAACCACTTATTGCAACCGGACATATTAAAGGCCGGAAAATAGGTTTTATTTTTGGTGAAGGAATTTGGCGTTGGCGACTTTACAACTATTACGTAACCCAAAATCAGTCGGATTTTAATGAACTCATTAATCAACTGGTTCAGTATTTGGCACTGCGCGAAAACGAAGATAATTTTATAATAGATTTTAAACCCGTTTATGCCGAAATTGACGATGTAGTTTTAAAAGCCGAAGTTTATAACGATGCTTTCGAGCGCGTTAATTCGGAGGAGGTAAACATTGAAATTAATAACAAAAACGGCGATAAATATAATTTCACATTCGATGTTCAGGGCGAAAACTACTACCTGAATGCCGGGCATCTTCCGTCTGGAGATTATTCGTTTTCGGCAAATGTAAAAATTGGCGAAAAAAGCTACACCGAAACGGGTAGTTTTTCTGTTGTTCAGGTAAATTTCGAGAACATTATTACACGTGCCAATCATAATTTATTGTACCGGCTGGCTTCCGAAAGCGGAGGAAAATTTTACCGGCCAAACGAAGTTGAACAGTTGATAAAAGAGCTCGAAAGCAACAACCGGTTAAAACCTGTGAGCTACTATCAGGAAATGATTCAGAAATTGTTAAACCTGCGTTGGGTTTTCTTTGTTATTCTTTTGTTGTTGAGTGTGGAATGGTTTTTGAGAAAATACTGGGGAGTTTATTAATGGGCCGGATGAATTAGATTGAATGAGAAACCGAAAATATGAAACAATTTCTTAGAAAAAATAGATATTTAATTGCAATACTTTTTTTGATTGTATTTTTAGCTTCTTGTGTTTCAACAAAATCAGTTTTAATTGAAATTCCACAACAGGCAAAAAAAGAACTGCCTCACTCCATTCAAAGTTTAACGCTTGTTAGTCGCACGGTAGACGACCGCTACACAAATCTTGATGCCGATTCACTTCAAAATATTTTTTACCGTCACAATTTTAATTACGATACTATTGTAAACGATCTCCAGGCTGTTGACACCACGTTGAAAGCTTTGGGCGAGTTGCTATTCGAGTCGGGGAGATACGACTTTGTGATTCCTGAAAACCGCTTTCTGAAATTCAATAAAAATTCGTTTTTTAATACAGCTATGTCGTGGGAAGAGGCTAAGAAGCTGTGTGAAATGTATAATACCGACGCAGTTTTATCGCTCGATTATTTTAAAACGCGGGTTTCAGCCGATTATAAAAAAGAGAGTTTTTACGACCCCGGAACTGATGGTTTTGTCTGGGCATCGCTGGCAAAAATGAAAATATCGTACGAAGCACTATTCCGCGTTTACGACCCGGTTCAGGAAAAAATAGTTTTAAAAGAGTTTATGCGCGATACCCTTGTTTGGGAAGATATTGACCGCACTGTTGAAGAGTTATTTCGCGATTTTACGCCGGTAAAAGATGCATTAAGCGAAACGGGAATTGCTATTGCACTCGATTTCTCGGAGAAAATAGGTACGAATTGGCGCAAAGAGCGAAGAAATTATTTCTATAAAGGCGATAAAAAACTAAAGGAAGCAGCTCTTTTAATAGATAAAAACGATTGGGATGCAGCAATGGTTTTATGGAAAGAGCTGGCCGAAAATACGAAATCGAAATCGGTAAAAAGCAAAGCCCAATTTAATATTGCGGTGGGAAAGGAGCTACAAGGTAATATCGATGAGGCCATTCAATGGGCATTGAAATCGTATGAGTCGATGTACCAGCAAGTTACATACGATTATTTGGAGGTTCTACAACGAAGGAAAAACGAACTTAAAAAACAGAAAAAATGAAGCCCACACTTTTTGGGATAGCTATATTTCTTGTAACTCTATCGTCGTGTACGGTTTATAAAGAGTATACAATTGATATTTATAAACCCGGAGTTATTGCTGTACCTCCTGATGTTGAGAATGTTGCATTGGTTTATCGTAATTTTAAATACCGTGGCGATTCGCTTCAGCACTACTATAAAAAAGACAACCGGTTGATTAAATCGAAAAACGATCCGGCGAGTTTAGATAGTATTTTGGCAAACTATGCACTAAAAGAGCTGGCTGCCAATTTAAAAGATAAAAATACATTTAAGGAGATTCACATTTATCCTGAAATTTTTAAATCGCACACCGGGAAAAAACTTCCGCCACTGCAATTTGGGTTGGTAAGAAAGCTCACCTCGTCGTCGCATACCGATTTACTTATATCGCTCGAAACGTTCTCCTATTTCTTTTCCAAATATTCGGGGAATGTCGAAATTCCAAAATCGGAAGAGGTAATTACCGCAGCAGTTTGGGCAGTTTACGACCCGAATGCCGAAAAAGTAATTGAGCGAAAAACAATGATTGACACCATTTTCTGGAACAACTACAACGAAAACGGTAAAAAAGTAAAAGATTCGAAATTGCCACCACGGAAAGTGGCATTAAAAATAGCGGCACAACTGGCTGGCGAAAATTATTCGAAACGATTTTTTGCATCGTGGCAAACGGTAACCAGAGTTTATTCGGTTCCACCGCCTGCCGATTTTTCTACCGCTGCTGCCTACGTTGAAAAAGGAGATTGGGAAAATGCAATAGCGATTTGGGAAAGATATGCACCCGATAAAAATGGAAGAATGGCCATCCACGCCCGCTATAATTTAGCACTTGCTTACGAAATGAAAGACGATATTGATACCGCCTTAAAATGGCTGGCTTTGGCACAGCAACTTGCCACTTCGTATAAAAGCAAAGAGAATACGAAACGTATTCTTGAGTATCGGATAATATTGATGAATAGAAAAAAAGATATCGACCGACTTAACCGCTCGAATGCAGAATAAAGAGAAGCTTTCATAGAACATTCAACCCAAATATTCTTAATCTACCAGTCGAATTCCATCAGACTCGAAACTGATTAACCGTTTCCGGTACAATCCGCCAATGGCCTTTTTAAAATTCTTTTTACTGATGCCGAACATTGCTTTAATCATTTCGGGCGACGACTTGTCGGAAACAGCCATAAATCCACGGTTCTCTTTTAACTCGTTTAATATTTTTTCTGAAATGGCATCAACTTTTTCGTATCCGGGTTTTTCGAGAAGCAAATCAATTTTCTCGTCTTCACGAATTTTATTGATGTACCCTTTTATTTTTTGCCCTTTCGAAAGCGGTTTGTAAACCTGGTTTTTGTATAACATTCCCCAGTGTTCCTTGTTTACAATTGCTTTATATCCCAACTCGGTCTCGTCGGTAATTATTAAATCTACTTCATCGCCAACCTCATACTCAGGTGGTGTATTGTCGAGATGTTTATCGAGTTTAGCCGAGCCAATAATCCGGTTTGTTTGTACGTCGAGCGAAATAAAAACAAGGTAACTTCTTCCTTCTTCCATAGGTGCTTTCTGTTCGCCAAACGGTACCAGCAAATCTTTTGGTAGTCCCCAATCCATAAAAGCACCAAATTTTGTTGTTGCCACCACTTTTAACATTGCAAACTCGCCAGCCATTGCAATAGGTGTCTCGGTAGTGGCAACCAGCCGGTCTTCCGAGTCGGTATAAATAAACACAGTTGCCTGTCCCGCCTCTTTATCTTCCGGTGTTACAAATTTCTGTGGCATTAGAATTTCGCCCAGTTCCTGTCCGTCGAGATAAACACCATTTTCGGTTTCACGATTAATATTGAGTGTGTTTATTTTCCCTATTTCTACCATTTTTAATAATTTTTTATTTGAAGTTGTTTAAAGTTTCCGCAATAGAATTACAATAAAAGCCAGTATATTCAATGCTTTCCAATGCACTTCATTTGTTTCAAAACGTATTAAAATTGCCTTGAACGCATCCAACCATGCATTAGT
>JALUZN010000497.1 GCA_027011835.1 Draconibacterium sp.
ATCTTGACGAATTTTGTTATAAATTTAATCGCAGATATCACGGAGAAGCATTGTTCAACCGGCTTTTAGTGGCATGCGTGAGTTATAAAAACGAGTTTGGGTATAAATACGGATAATCATATAAAATAAAGCGGTTGGTTTTTGTAAAAATATCGAGCAGTTCAATGGTTTTTTGTTCAACCAGTTCGGGTGAGCCCATGGCAATTACACCACTCGGGTCGATGTTTCCGATAAAACAAATTTTATTGTGCAACAGGTCGAACGACTTTTGTGTATCGGTTTTATAGTCGAGTTCAAATGCATCGGAGCCGGTTTTTAGCATCTGTTCGAGAATTACTTCTGTATCGCCACAAATGTGCAGTGTGTAGGGAAGTCCCAGTTTGTGCGCTTCGTCAACCACTCGTTTTTCATAAGGCAGTGCAAATTTCTCGTACATATCGGGCGAAACCATTTCGGGGCCGGCCGGACTGTCGCCGTTGGAAACCATGTCGCAACCGGTTTGTGCCATCAACCGGATAAACTGGTTGGTTATGTCGGTACAATATTCCAGCAATTCGGTTAGCTGACCGGGTTCTCCCATAATCAGGTCGAGCATCCAATTCTGACTGCCGCGCATCATACTTGCCAGCGAAAACGGCGATTGGTCGCAATTGCCGCGAACATAAATTTCGTCGCCAAAATGGGATTTGATGATTCGTGTGGCTTCCAGCCAGTTTTGAACGTACTTGTAATTTTCGATGTTTACTTTTTTTAGCGATGTAACATCTGCTAACTCGTTTAAATTTCCAACTGCCGACCGAGCCGGTTCGTTCTCGGGGAAATCGATGGGGACACCAACAGCACCTGCCAGAGTAACTGTGTCTAAATCCACAAGAATTCCGTCGAATTTGTATTTCTCAACCGACTTAATAAACGCGTCGGCCATTACTTGCGGGTTTTCCCTAAACTCGCTCATTGTAATTTGTGCCTCGTTTGCTGCCATCCAAAAGTTGTGTAACATTATCGGTATTTTGTCGGTGGGCTGATTGTTTAGCGCTGCTTTAATTCTTTCGTATCCGTTCATATTATTTTGTTTTATGTGTTTTTGATGCTCGATGCTCGATGCTCGATGCTTGATGCTCGATACTTGATACTCGATGCTCGATGCTCGATGCTTGATACTCGATGCTCGATACTTGATGCTTGATGCTTGATGCTCGATTCGGACTCAACATCAAGTATCCAGTATCCGGCCTCATATATTATGATGTTTTTCTACAGATGCAATAAAATTGTTTAGTTTTCTCCCAAGAAGGTCAATCTTTTCATGTAATAACAAATATAATTCTTTGTCTGCTAAGGATCCTGTTTCGTATAGTGTTTCAAGATGATCAATAGTCTCATCGTTTGATGAAAGTGAATAAATCAGGAATTTAATAAAATCTTGTTTGTATCTCCTTCTTCCGTAACCTTCAACAATATTTGATTTTACCGATTTACTTGAGCGTCTTATTTGATTGCCTTCTTCGAACTTTTCGAAGCTAGGAAGTTTTGTTAGCGACATTTTGTGTACATCAATAACAACATCCCTCGCAATTTGCCATATTTCTAAATTCCTATAGCTCATAATTATTTAAATTAATAATTTATCCTGTTTCATTATCAAATTTACAGCATCCAGCCAGCATCTAGTATCGAATATCCAGCATCCAGTCTTAAAGATCCTTCCGAACCGTCTCCTTTTCCAACTCTTCCAACGATTTTCCTTTTGTTTCAACAATATATTTTTTGTAGAAAAAGAAACTTAAGAAAGTTACTACAGCAAAAAACGCAAAAATGTATCCTATTCCGCTGTTATCGTTGAATGATTTTTTGATTACCGGGAAGAGGAATAACAGCATCGAATAGAACACCCAATGGGAGAACGACCCGATTGAGACACCCCGCGAACGAATATTGTTGGGAAACATTTCGGCAAAAAGAACCCAAACTACTGCGCCTTGCGAGAATGCAAAACTGGCAACAAAAAGAATCATAAAGAGTAGTGGTAGGAATCCTCCCACATCGAAAAGGAAAATGTAGGAGAATGCTGCCAGAAAAATACTCATGGCAACAGAACCCAGTAGAAGCATGAATTTGCGTCCGATTCTATCAATAAAAGCCATAGCTAAAACAGTAAATGCAAGGTTGGTTACGCCAACAATTACTGTTTGCAAAATTGCCGATTCGGTGGCAAAACCGGCCGCTCTAAAAATATCGCTTGAGTAAATCATTACAATGGCAATTCCGGTAAACTGGTTAAACATCCCAATCATAATACCAATAATTACCAAACGCAGAAATGGTTTTTTAAAGAGATATTTTATATGTTCCACCACTTCATTGTCAATGGAGTCTTTTATCTCTTCAAGAATTTGCTCATCGTTTTCTCCTGAGTTTGTTTCGGCAATTACCATTTTAGCCTCCTCAAAAAGTCCTTTTTTTACCAACCAGCGCGGACTTCTTCCCACAAAAAACAGTAAAACAAAAAACAGAACGGCAGGCAGTGCTTCCGAAATAAACATCCAGCGCCAGTTGTTTACTCCTGTGTTTATTAGAGCGAGGTCGGTGGCAAAAGCTGCAAGAATACCAATTACCAACGAGAGTTGAAATAGAATTGTAAACCGTCCGCGGTATTTTGGAGGAGCTACTTCCGAAATGTACATGGGTGAAATTACCGATGCGCCACCAACTGCAAATCCGCCAATTATTCTGAAAATAATAAACATAGTAATATTGTTTGCCAACCCTGTGCCAACAGCCGAAATAAGAAAAAGCAGTGCTGTTATTTTTAGCATGTACCTTCGTCCGTACTTATCGCCCGGGCGGCCAATGCCGATTGCACCTACGATACATCCGAAAATTGCCGAACTCATTGCCCAACCCTCCATCACCTTGTCCAACTCAAAATGGTCGCGAAAGAAGGGGAGTGCCCCGTTAATTACTGCGGTGTCGAATCCGAAAAGAAGTCCGCCCAGTGCGGCAACAATGGTGTAGAGATATAAATTTTTTGGCATAAGATTATTTTAATTTTATGGTTTCAATTGAATGGTGACCCAACTCTATTTTTACTGAATTCTTTTTCGAAGAAATCTCCTTTATTTCCTCTTCAATTAAATTTGTAAGTGATGCACCTTTTACTGGTGCGAAACTCTTTAACGTTACGGACTTATCTTTTGAATCCATATTTGTTAACCGAACAATTATGTTGTTACTATCCTCAGCTTTTTTTACTGTTGAGATGAAAATATCGGAGTCTTCGGTTTTGAAAAAACTCAACGATTCGGGCAGCGATGCATCGACAAAACTTTTATCAGCCCAAACAGCATTGAGTGTTTCATTCGCACCACGTGCCTGATTCATCCCGTTTTTCCAGCCCGGCTTATGCGATGTTATCGAAAACAGAAAACGGTGGTCTCCTGTTTGCAGATATTCATTACCCTCCCAGTGGCAACTACGTCGCGATGCCAGCAGAACAGGTTGTAGGATTTGATTGCTCACCGGATTGTCAGTGGGGTCAATCCAGTCGGCCACCACAACCGTTGAGCTCATTGTAACTCCAAATTCGTTGTTGCTTGCGCCTATCCAGTTTTCAATCCCGCGCGGATGCAATGTTTTACATTCTACATTGTAACGCTCTCCGGCTGCACCTTTCATCTCGTCTTTGCCCACTTCAACAACGCCAAACGGCACTTCGTAGGCAACCTGTCCGTCGGTCATATTAAGTGGTAGTGCCATTCGGTATTCGCGGTATAAAACGCCTTCCCAGTTTAAAAGTGCGGTTTCGAAATCGATGCGTTTCTGATTGTTATAGATTTTTATTTTCTGCTCAACCACTGCATTTTTTATTTTCTGCCTGAATTTTATTGTGGTATATACGGCTCCATTGTCTTCAACTTTCCAGTTGGTTTTGTAGTTTCCGGTTTTATCGAAGCCGTTCATGTCGGGTTTTTGAATATCGGCAAATTCTCCCGCTCCGTTTCCTTCCGAATGCATGGTGAAAACTTCGCCAGCTTTAAACTTTTTCGAATCGATTAATTCCACATTTAATTCTTTATCGAAAATGGAGGTTAGACCACCATCGCCAAATTTTATCGAATAAAACCGGTTTTCAAATTCATTTTGAAATTCCCTGTTTTCTTTTATCGATTTTTTTGCTGATGGTTTTAAATACCATGTTTTATAGCCAATTGTCGGAACCTGTTTTGCAATGAAATGCAGAGTGGCACTTTTTATCGAGCCATCGGAATAGTTAGTAATATCGCTGAGTTGAGTCTCTGTTTTTATTCCCGATGCATCTGAAAGTTCAACCGAATAAACGCCGGGCTTATCAAAACCAACGGCAATCGAAACAGGGTCTTCTCTTTCGGTATTCATACTGTTAAAAACAATTAATGGTCGCCCTTTTTTGTTGTCGGTTTTAATTTTCGATGTAAGTTCATTTAGGTTTTTCTCTAATATTTTTTCGGCTTTGGCTTTTGCAAATTCAAATTATTGTTGAAACAGTGCATCCGTAATGTCGCCGTGTTTGCCGCCCCAACCGTGGTCGGGATATATTTTTGCTTCCCATGCTTTTTGGAACTCTTCTGTTGGATAGTTCTCGAAACTGTTGTTTACGAGTGCATTTGCTGTGGCAAATTTTTCCGCCTCGGTTAGCAAAATGTCTGCTTCACGACTTGCTTTCAGAGCTTTCTGATGCGAGGGACCATGAATATACAACCACAACGCCGGTCTTTCTCCTTTTACTTCCGGCAGCTCCGGATTTGCTTTTGCCAGTGCATCAAAAAATTCGGGCGCTGAGGCGATTTTAAACTGTGGCAAGTTAAGCCGAGTTGAAGTGTTATTTTTATCCTGAATTTCATCGATACTTTCCCATTGATTGATGAGATTTGAGTAGTCAATTGCAGGACTCATGTCCCAGTCTGACAGCAATGGAATTGCCGGCGATTTTGTGTTTAAACTGTAATATTTTTCCCAATCGAGTGAGCTTGAAGCAAGATATTGTGCTGCCTCGGGATAGCTTTTTTGAAGAGGTGTAAATGCGTTTGCATAATGTCCGGGCGAAAAAATGGTAACGTACGAGCCGTCGGGGCTGTACCATTTATAAAGTCCCCGTTCGAACCGGCTTAGCATTAAATTTTTTGTGCCAGCTTTACGCATTATTTGCATCATTTGTAAGGTTCGTCCCGGTACATCTTCGTTCCAGTATGTATTGGCGGTGTACCCGAACTGCTCTTTTAGCCATTTTGCCCCAAAATAGAATTGACGCGCGAG
>JALUZN010000498.1 GCA_027011835.1 Draconibacterium sp.
TTGTTGACCTGAATAGATACAATTTATTTTAATTTTTTAAAAACAGTTTCAAGTGTACCTTCTTCAATCATTTTATTTATTTCGCCAAGGGTAAAATACCTCGGTGCTTTATTAAAACCAGCCAAAAAATAGAACTCAGTAAAAGGATTTCTATCCAAAATTCTGGACAATATTAGCTCATCAGGCCAACAAGTAACACCTTTTTCTATATTATATTCACGATACTCCTTAATTGTAATATCGGTAATTACACTATAACTATTTAAATGACCTAATACATATCCATTTTTTAAAAAATAACAATTTGAATATATCATTCTCCCCTTGCTATCAAACCGCATTTTGGGGTAGTCCTTTTCTATCGCAGGTATCCTCCCGAGTTTTCCTTTGTCGTCAATAGTCACTGCAATAAAATGATTGTAGTCTCCTTTGGTTTTATAAATGGAAATACCACTTCCGGTTAGCTCAATTTCAATATTTTCATCATCAAGTTTAATTTCGTCTTTATGGCAACTTGCCCCCATAAATGCAAAGAGCAGGATTACCGTGCTAAATTTTAAAATTTTATGTTTCATTTTTAATTAGACTTTTAAATTTTATCTACACAAGTACCAAGATATAAACTTGTGCAATTAATAATTTGTTTTTTTTTATTCAAGATTCCAGAGTATAGGAATCTGGCAAGAGCGCATTAAGCAGGGTCTGTAGTGCTGTAATAGAGAAACAGTTTACAGCTTTTCGGGGTTTGGTAGCCTTGCTGCCGCCCGAGGGTTGTTGTTTGTTTTTTATTGTAAGGATTTATTCATAAAGAGTTATTTAATGGGTTTATACATTGTTAGATTTCAAAGATAGTAAAAAAGTTGCGTTGGGTTTAAAATTATTGATATAATATGGAGAAACTGAATGAGTTTGCCAAACACTTAAACGATTTGATGGAGAAGAGTAATACCAATTTAACTTTGAATTGCCACTGGTACTTATTAACGACATTCCATAGGGAAGAAACCAACTATAATTAGATGTGTTGCACTGATTGTTGCTGTTTTGGCATATTAAAATATAGCCGGTATTTGGGCACATCAAATATTGGTTTACTTGCTGCCCGGTTAGGTTGCCCATAACGGTTTAAATATACGGCGTTTGTTGTTAGGCAGTCGCCATTTTATTTTTAATCATATTTTATTATCTAATAGCCAATCAATTGCATTTATCTGTTTCACTCCGTTATGGTTTCCTGTTTCATAATCCATTGTGATGAGCAGTCTTTCGTTAAAATCCGGAATCTTATTAAACGGTGCCAATTCTCGTTCAAGTGTTTTCTTGTCTTTAACAGTGTATGCTACTTGAATATATTTTGTATAACCATCTTTATTTCTGACAACAAAATCGACTTCAAGATTACCTGTTTTTCCTACCCAAATTTGATAATTTCGACGTATTAATTCAAGATATATCACATTTTCCAGTAAATGCCCTGCATCGGTTGTAAGTTCTTTTCCCAATAATGCATATCGTAAACCTAAATCTACGAGATAGTATTTTTCTTGTGTTGCTAAATGCTGTTTCCCTTTTAGGTCGTATCTGTTTACTTTATAAAAAAGATAAGATTCTACAAGCGTATCAATATATCTTGATACTGTTTTATTATCAATTTTTTTCCCGTTTGCAGTAAGAACTCTTGCAATATTTCTTGCCGAAACGTTTGAACCAATACTATCAATTAAAAACCTAACAACTTCGTTATAAGATGTTTCATAATATATTGTGTGCCTTTTCTGTATGTCGTTTTCATAAATGTTGTGAAAAACAGTTTTTAGATATTCGTAAACATAGCTTTCTCCCGATTCAACGAATCCAACAGCTTCAGGAAAACCTCCTGTTCGTATATAATTAGCAAAAGCACGGTCAGGATATGCTGTTTTTCCGGTAAATTCCAAGTATTCGGAAAATGAGAACGGAAGCACGTTGATTTCATATGCTCTGCCCGTAAGTATGGTTGCTAATTCGCTTGATAAAAGGTAAGCGTTTGAACCTGTAACATATAAATCTATATTTGGAGTAACAAATAATCCTTCAAGCAGTTTTTCAAATTCCGAAATATTTTGAACTTCGTCGATGAAAACATAATTTGTTTCATTTTCAAGTAATAATGATTGGATATAATCGTATATTTCTTTCCAATTTTTCTCTCCAAGAAAGCGGAATTCGGGTAAATCCATATTTATGGAAATAAGCGATACACTTGGATTTTTTTTCTTTAATAATTCTTGAAAATGCAAAAGTAAAGTCGATTTCCCCGCACGACGAACGCCTGTTACAACTTTTATAAAGTTTTTATCTTTTAGAACAAGAAGTTTATTAAGTAATATTTTTCTTAAAATCTTTTGCATATGGTTATTTTCAATTTTGTGCTACAAAGATAACCCAAATTCCTCAAAGTATTACAATTTATTTAGTTTGAGGAATATTCTTTTGTTTTGGTGCTGTCTAACTACAAGAGAAATATCGCTTGGTAAGAGTTAAAGAGGCGGTATGATTACCATTCAGGAGTTAGATGTTGTTTGGTACGAACGGGGCGAGAAGTATAAAAAATAGGGTTACTACTCAGCAGGTTTAAAGAGCTGATTCTCAATTGTCCCATGCTTTACAGGCTGTGTAATAACAGTCTTTTTATCATTTGCCGTCCCATTTATGGGACGGATTATGGAATGACATGAACTGTTGGACTTTAATCCAACTATCTTATATTCAGGACTAAAGTCCAATTCCATTTCTCTATTCAATAACCGTTGGATAAATCCAACGGCAAAGGATAGTCACATTTTCACACAGGCTGTTTAGCTTGGGGGTAAATATTGAAAATTAAATAGTTTTAGCGTGATTTTTGTTTTCTCAAAAAAAACATGACAAAACTAACTGATAGCTAGCTGTTTAAATTTTTTTATACTACTGAGTAGTATAAAAAAATTAAACAGAAAAGTACTTTATAAAACATCATTGTGAGATTGGTAAAAGACTCTTCTAACTAAATTTTGCTTTTACTAATCTCACAATGATATGTACACCGGTTGTCAACTTTTCCCTTTATTTTTCTGCAAAGAATTGCAAGTCGTTAACCGTTTTTACAAGTTGAATAAATTCGGAACGGTAACCCTCTTCGTCGTCTCCTTTTGCATTTCTGGCCAAATTTAACACGGTATCTATTGTCGTGTTTCCCATAAATTCGGAGCCACGTAACAACATCCCAAACCCGGCTACTGCTGCCGAAAATCTGAAATTATCGGAGGTATTTCTTACCAACCTGTTTTTTACGGGTAATTCGAGCAGCCTGCTTTTATCGCCATCGGGTAATTTATAACGGAGTTTAATGGTTAGCAACTCTTTTGAATACTTCCCTGAAACTACTTTTTGCTCCTGATATTTTAACTCATCGACAGACGGTGCAGCATCGATTGAGTTTGCCGGAACAATTTCGTAAAGTGCTGTAACAGTGTGCCCCGCTCCCATTTCGCCGGCATCTTTTGTGTCGTCGTTAAAATCTTCGCTATTCAGCAACCTGTTTTCGTAGCCCACCAAACGGTACGCTTTTACCTGGGCCGGATTAAATTCCAACTGGAATTTCACATCTTTGGCAATGGTAAAAAGTGTTCCTCCAAATTCGGTAATAAACACTTTCCGTGCCTCCTGAATATTATCGATGTAGGCGTAATTTCCGTTTCCTTTATCGGCAATGGTTTCCATTTTATCGTCTTTTATATTTCCCATTCCAAAGCCTAAAACAGTGATATAAACGCCCTCTTCGCGCTTTTTCTCAATCAACCGTTCCATCTCCGAAGTACTCGAAACGCCCACATTAAAATCGCCGTCGGTTGCCAAAATAATACGGTTGTTTCCACCATCAATATAATTTTCCTGAGCAATTTTATATGCCAGTTTTAATCCTTCGCCACCTGCCGTAGAACCGCCTGCATTAAGTTTCTCCAACGAATCGATTATCTTTTTCTTTTCGTTACCGGGTGTCGAGTCGAGCACCTTTCCGGCAGCTCCGGCATAAACTACAATTGCCACGCGGTCGGCCGGACGGATTTCGTTCACCAACATTTTAAAAGCACGTTTTAACAGCGGCAATTTATTAGGCATTCCCATCGATCCCGAAACGTCGAACAAAAAAACCAGATTCGATGCAGGAAGCTCGCTTTTATCGATACTTTTACTTTGCAGTCCAACGTGTAAAAGATAGTTGTTTTCGTTCCACGGACAGCGGGCCAGTTCGGTTGTTACACTAAACGGGTGCACTCCTGTTGGTTGCGGATAGTCGTAATGAAAATAGTTTATCATCTCCTCAACTCTTACCGCGTCGACCGGAGGCAAATCGCCCTGATTAATATACCGGCGAACATTCGAGTACGATGCATTATCGACATCGATTGAAAAAGTGGAAAGCGGATTTGCTCGCACGTTTTTAAACCCGTTTTCGTGAATGGTAGCATAATTCTCGGTATTCCAATTCTGCGCCGGAGCCGGCATTCCAACACACGCATACAACATCATACCTTTTCGTTTTCCCGATTTATTTCGTATTGAAGGAGTTGCTGCAACCTCGTCGCAAACTTCATATTCAACATTGTTTTGAGCTGCTTTTTGGGGCTGAATAACCACATCGAGCCGATTAAAACTTTCCAGTTTGGTTGTTAATTTTTTGTAGTCGGGGTGTACAAAATTAATGGTACTATCCACTACCGAGACCTCTAAAACATACCACCCTTTATCGTTTGTAGTGGTTTGCGAGTTGTTCTCCTGTCCGGTAACTTTTACATTCGGTACCGGCTGCCCGTAACTGTTTTTTACATACCCGTACACTTTACGGTAATTTTGTGCATTTACCAGAATGCCAAAAAACATTGAAATAAATACAATTAAGATTACTTTGGTCTTGTTAATTCTGATTGACTTTTTTGTTGATTTTGTTGTTGTTTCCCGTTTCATAATTTTCTATTTTAATTTTGATTTCGTTAACAGGATGCAACCGGGAAACAAATTCCATAAAAAAAATACTATTTTCTGTAATTTTTTAGAATTGTGCTTCATTTCGTTCGTAACGATACGGGAAGAGCAACAATAAAAACTCAATTAAATTATTTAACTTTGCGTAAAGAGTTTAAAAAATGAATATACAAGCCGAAAAAATAGGAATCCTGAAAATGATTTTGGAAACCGATAATCCTGAAATTCTGGAATCGATAAAAAAATTATTTAAAAAAGAGGAGTCAGCCGATTTTTGGGATAAATT
>JALUZN010000499.1 GCA_027011835.1 Draconibacterium sp.
TAAACTTAAGTTTGCAGCTTTCCTCATCGGGGAACTGTTCTATAAAGTTAATTAATGACATACTTCTATTTTTATTTCAAAGATAATAATAATTGGGTAAATATACGGGTATTCATATAAAAATATTATTATTTGCCGTTGGATTTATCCAACGGTAAAAAGCGAAGAAATAAAATGCGCTTTTAGCCCTGAAAAGAAGATAATGGGCTAAAGCCCGGCTATTTACTTTGTTCCAAATCCGTCCCATAAATAGGGCGGCAATTGACAAATTTGCTAACCAATAATTCCTTATTTGGGCTTACTGAATCAGATTGTAATGCGTATTTTACACTTCGCACTGGTAAGCGCACTCGTGGCATTTGGCAACTTCGCCATTCAGGCGGCGTTCAACCAGCTCGTCGATGCGGTCGCGCAAGGCTTCAACCGAAATTTTGCGTACCACTTCGTGCATAAAAGCATTCATCATCATCAGCCGCGCTTTGTCTTCGTTAATCCCGCGGGCCCGCAAATAGAACAGTGCTTCCTCATCGATTTGTCCTACCGTAGCACCGTGACTGCATTTTACGTCGTCGGCATCAATAATAAGTTGCGGTTTGGTTTGCATGGTTGCTGTGTCGGACAAAAGCAGGTTGTTGTTTTGCTGAAAAGCGTTTGTATTTTGTGCGTCGCGAACCACATGAATTAGGCCCGAAAAAGCTCCTGTCGCCTCGTCGTCGAGTACATTTTTATAAACCTGATTGCTTTGCCCGTTTGGCTTTTTATGAATGATTTGTGTAAAATTATCGACATGTTGTTTTTTGTCGAGAAAGGCCATTCCAAATACATTTGCTTCGGCGTTTTCGCCGTTCAAAACAAATTCCATGTTGTTGCGTATTAACCCGCCATGAAAAGATGAAGTATGCGAAGTTACTACCGAATCTCTCTCCTGTTGAACAAAAACTGAGTTGATGTTTGTTGTGCGATTGTGTTGATTTTGAAGCGTATAATAGTCGAGATTTGCATTCTCTCCCACAAAAATCTCAGTAACTGAGTTACACAAATAGCGATTCAAATTCAGGGTGTGGTCGCATAGAATTAGCTTTACATCGGCCCCCTGTTCCAGAATAACAAGATTGCGTTGTGTTACAAACGAATTTTCCGGAGCTTCTAAAAAGTTGATGAGTTGGATGGGTTGCTCGCAAACTACATTTTTAGGAACATAAAGAAAATAGCCGTCTTTGGCAAATGCCGTATTTAATGCCACCATTGCATCGGTGTTGGATTTTGCAATTTTAGCATAATATTTTTCTACGAGTCCGGGCTGTTCTTTCATCATTTTCTCCAAGCTCTCCAAAATCACTCCTTCCGGCAAATCTCCCTCTGTTTTACTTTCGTTAAACCATCCGTTTGTTGTGGTTTTTACATACGAATCGAGTTGTGGAACATCGCAATGAAAAATTGCATTCGGGTCGGTTTTTTGCGCCTCTCTTTGATGAATAAAACTAAAATCGGGCAAAAAATAAGGATGCAGGTTCGTGTATTTGTATTTTTCGTTTTTGTTCGTAGGAATTCCCTGCATCACAAAATCTTGAAATGCTTTTTTCCGCTGCGCATTTAAAATGTCGGGCGACCCTTTAACGAGGAGCTCTTTCACCTTGTTGTAATGGGCAATATATTTTAGCGACAAATCCGCTTTTTCGACTAAAACACTCATTTAATTTCCCTTTTCAGATTTTATCCAGTCGTATCCTTTCTCTTCCAACTCAAGAGCCAGCTCTTTCCCGGCTGTTTTTACAATTTTCCCGTGGTATAAAATATGCACAAAGTCGGGCACAATATAATCTAACAACCGCTGGTAGTGAGTAATAACAATCGACGATGTTTCGGGCGACTTTAGCGCATTTACCCCGTTGGCAACAGTTCTCAATGCATCGATGTCTAACCCCGAATCGGTTTCGTCGAGGATGGCCAGTTTGGGCTCTAACATTGCCATCTGGAAAATTTCGTTTTTCTTTTTCTCTCCACCCGAGAAACCTTCGTTAACCGAGCGGTTGGTGAGTTTTGTTTTCATCTCCACCAACTCCATCTTTTCGCGCATCAGTTTTAAAAACTGGCCGGCAGTGAGCTCTTTTTCTCCACGGTGAACGCGGTGCTCGTTTACAGCCGTTTTTATAAAGTTTGCCATGGGTACACCCGGAATCTCAACCGGATATTGAAAGCTTAAAAATAGTCCGTCTTTTGCGCGTGTTTCGGGTGCTTTGTCGAGCAGGTTTTCTCCTAAAAAAGTAACTTCTCCTGCTGTTACTTCGTACTCTTGTTTTCCGGCCAAAACGTTTGCCAGTGTGCTTTTCCCCGAACCGTTGGGGCCCATAATTGCATGTACCTCGCCCGGTTTAATTTCAAGATTAATCCCTTTTAAAATTTCCTGTCCATCAACCGATGCGTATAAATTTTTTATTTTTAGCATAATCGTTGCCCTTTTCAAAAACGCTTCTCTTACCCTTTCAAAAGAAGAATAAAGAAGC
The DNA here is from genome assembly GCA_027011835.1 of Draconibacterium sp. Taxonomy (GTDB): domain Bacteria; phylum Bacteroidota; class Bacteroidia; order Bacteroidales; family Prolixibacteraceae; genus Draconibacterium. The sequence goes on from JALUZN010000499.1 coordinate 2,505, forward strand.
AATATTTATTATCTATTTTAAAAACAATTTTTTAATTCAATTATCCTACACTTCCTTCTAAACTCAGTTGTAACAATTTTTGTGCTTCAACGGCAAATTCCATGGGAAGTTTATTCAGTACCTCTTTTGCGTAACCGTTTACAATCATTCCAATTGCTGTTTCGGTGTCAATTCCTCGCTGGTTACAGTAAAAAATCTGGTCTTCTCCAATTTTCGATGTTGTTGCTTCGTGTTCAACAATCGATGATTTATTTCTTACATCGATGTACGGAAATGTATGTGCTCCGCAAGTATCGTTTAACAACAACGAATCGCATTGCGAAAAGTTCCTCGAATTTTTTGCACCGGGCATTACTTTTACCAATCCACGGTACGAATTGTCGCTTCTCCCTGCCGAAATTCCTTTCGAAATAATTGTCGATTTTGTGTTTTTACCAATATGAATCATTTTCGAGCCGGTGTCGGCCTGCTGAAAATTATTGGTTAGTGCCACCGAGTTAAATTCGCCCACCGAATTGTCGCCAAGCAAAATGCAGCTCGGATATTTCCAGGTAATTGCCGAACCGGTTTCAACCTGTGTCCAGCTAATTTTCGACGAAACCCCGCGACAAACTCCACGTTTTGTTACAAAGTTGTAAATTCCGCCAACTCCCTCTTTGTTTCCCGGATACCAGTTTTGAACGGTCGAGTATTTTACCTCGGCACGGTCCATGGTAATAATTTCTACCACTGCCGCGTGCAGTTGATTTTCGTCGCGCATAGGCGCAGTACAACCTTCGAGGTAACTTACATAACTATCGTCGTCGGCAACAATTAAGGTACGTTCGAATTGCCCGGTGTTGGCCGCATTTATTCTAAAATAGGTCGATAACTCCATAGGACAGCGGACTCCTTTTGGAATGTAGCAAAACGAGCCGTCGCTAAAAACGGCCGAGTTAAGTGCTGCAAAATAGTTGTCGGAAACAGGCACAGCCTTTCCTAAATACTTTTTTACCAGCTCGGGGTGCTCTTTTACCGCTTCGCTAAACGAGCAAAAAATAATTCCCTTTTCGGCCAGTGTTTCTTTAAAAGTTGTTTTAACCGAAACACTGTCCATAACAACATCGACAGCAACTCCGGCCAGGTGTTTTTGCTCTTCAACCGGAATACCAAGTTTGTTGAATGTGTCTAACAATTCGGGGTCAACCTCGTCTAAACTTTCGTATTTAGGTTGTTTTTTGGGAGCTGCATAGTAACTAATCGACTGTAAATCGATGGGCGGAATTTTCAGGTACGCCCAGTCGGGCATCTCCATCTTTTCCCATTTTTTAAAAGCTGCTAACCTGAAATTCAACATAAATTCAGGCTCTCCCTTTTTCTTCGAAATAAGCCGGATAATATCCTCGTTCAGCCCTTTCTCAATTATATCGGTTTCAATATCGGTAACAAAACCGTATTTATAATCGGCCTGCGTTACGTCGTTAAGTAACTTGTTTTGCTCTTCCATCTCTACTTTTCTTTCCAAAAACTACCCGGTTACGAGTATAAAAATTAAATTGCAAAGATATAAAAGTATAGGTATTTTTGTAGCAAGATTATAATAAATAAATACCTTTTTGTCTTAAATTAATAAATGAGTAAAAAAACAGAGCAAACAAGCATATCGGAATTGGGTGAATTTGGCCTGATTGACCGTATTACAAAAGATATTAGAGTTAAAAATTCAAGTACCGTAAAAGGGGTTGGCGACGATGCTGCAATTCTCGATTTCAAAGAGAAGCAGGTGGTTGTTTCTTCCGATTTACTTACCGAAGGAGTTCACTTTAATTTAATGTACGCCCCGCTAAAGCATTTGGGCTACAAAGCGGTTATTGTAAATCTCTCGGATATTTATGCGATGAATGCCGAGCCGAAACAGATTACAGTAAGTATTGCTGTATCGAGTAAATTTTCAGTTGAAGCAATTGAAGAGTTGTATTCCGGAATTCATTTGGCGTGCGAAACTTACGGCGTTGATTTGGTGGGTGGCGACACAACAAGTTCGTTAACCGGATTAACAATTAGCGTAACGGTTTTGGGCGAAGTGGAAAAAGAGAAAGCAATTTTGCGCAGTGGAGCAAAACCCAACGATTTGCTTTGTGTTACCGGCGATTTGGGTGGCGCATACATGGGGCTTCAACTGCTCGAGCGCGAGAACGAAGTGTATAAAGTAAACCCTGATTTGCAACCTCAACTTGCCGGCTACGATTACATATTAGAGCGGCAACTAAAACCCGAGGCGCGAAAAGATATTGTTGAAGCGTTCAGAAAAATGGAGATAAAACCCACGTCGATGATTGACATTTCCGACGGGCTCTCTTCGGAAATAAAACACCTCTGTAAAAACTCGAATGTGGGTTGTAATTTATTCGAAGAGAAAATTCCGATGGACGAGCAGACAAAGGCGATGGCTGAGGAGTTGAATATTAATCCGTTGGTGGCGGCATTAAATGGTGGCGAAGATTATGAATTGCTTTTTACCATTTCGTTAGACGATTACGAAAAAATTAAAAACGACCCCGATTTTACAATTATCGGGCACATTACCGACGTTTCGGAGGGAGCCAATTTGGTTACTGCAGCGGGTTCTGCAATTCCGCTGGAGGCTCAAGGGTGGAATCATGGAAAATAAACTTTTTTAAAATAATTAATAATGAGAAAACTTTTAATAAGCACTGCTTTGGTTTTTGCTTTTGTTGCCTTAAAAGCGCAGCCCAACACCAGTAAGGCAAAGTTTATAACTTACGAAAAAGGGAAAGGTTACTA
>JALUZN010000500.1 GCA_027011835.1 Draconibacterium sp.
ATAATGATAATAATAAATGTAAGTATAAACGAAACAGTATTTAGATGTTCCCATTTCCAGTCGAAGTTTTCGATTAAAAAGTTGGAGGTGATATACGAAAATTCAATGGCACCCCAAATTCCCAAAACCAGTGCTGCCAACGATGCTAATTCAACAATAAGACCTTTTCGGAACCCGGCAATTGCCGTTAATGCAAGTAGTATTCCCAAAACAATATCAATGTAATTCATAGTGCAAATTATAGGTTTTCACAAGGGTAAAAATAAACTAAAAAAGAGACAATAAATAATCAAATAAAATTTATAAATATTTTCATACATTTGAAAAATAACCAAATGAATTAACGGATGCCACTACTCAACTCAGTAATTAAATGGATTAATACAAAACGTAATTATCAGATTCAATATTATAGCGACCATCCCATTGAGATTCAAAACGAAACACTTTTAGAACTGCTAAACTTCGCGAAAAACACAGAATGGGGAAAAAAATATAACTATTCTGAAATTACATCGATTGAAGAGTTTAAACAGAATATTCCGCTACAGGATTACAACGATATTAAACCACTGGTTGACCGGTTGCGTGCCGGCGAGAAAGATTTGCTCTGGCCGGGCGAAGTAAAATGGTTTGCAAAATCGTCGGGCACCACAAGCGATAAAAGTAAATTTATTCCGGTAACCAACGAGGCACTCGAAGATTGCCATTTGCGGGGTCCAAAAGATGTTTTTGCCCAGTATATAAGCAACCATCCCGACACAAAAATATTAAAAGGTAAATCGTTAACTCTTGGTGGAAGCCACCGGATAAACAACTTTAACAACAATTCGTATTATGGCGATTTGTCGGCTATTATGATTGAGAATGTTCCGTTTTGGACCGATTTTATAAGAACACCCTCAACCGAAATTGCACTGATTGAAGAGTTTGAAGAGAAAATTGATAAAATTATTGAAACAGCACTCGACCAAAATGTTACCTCATTCTCCGGTGTTCCTTCGTGGTACCTGGTACTGTTTAAAAAGGTTCTCGAAAAAACCGGTAAAAACAATATTTTTGAGGTATGGCCAAATATCGAGGTTTTTGTGCATGGCGGAGTAAATTTCGACCCCTATCGCAAGCAATTTCAAAAACTATTCCCGTCGAAACAGATGCACTACATTGAAACCTACAACGCATCGGAAGGTTTTTTTGGAATTCAGGACAGTTTATATAGCAACGACATGCTGTTAATGCTCGACTATGGCATTTACTACGAATTTATTCCGATGGACGAATTGGAAAAAGAGAATCCGAAAACATTATGTTTGTCGGAAGTAGAATTGGACGAAAATTATGCAATTGTAATTTCGACAAACGCAGGATTGTGGCGGTATATTATTGGCGACACAATTAAATTCACAAATAAGTTTCCGTTTAAAATTAAAGTTACCGGTCGCACCAAACATTTTATAAATGCTTTTGGCGAAGAGGTAATTATCGACAATGCCGAGCGTGCTATTCAAATTGCCTGCCACCACTCGCATGCCATTGTAAACGAATACACAGCCGGTCCAATTTTTATGGGCGACAACCAAAAAGGTGCACACCAGTGGATTATTGAATTCGAAGTTCCACCAAAAGACTTAGAGCATTTTGCCTACATTCTCGATAACTCGTTAAAAACGCTAAACTCTGACTACGAAGCAAAACGACATAAAAATCTTGCTTTAGAAAAACCAAAAATAATTTCAGCACCAAAAGGAACATTTTACAACTGGATGAAACAGCGTGGTAAAATTGGTGGACAGAATAAAATTCCCCGACTGGCAAATAATAGAAAATATCTCGATGAACTTATGAACATTATTGCTGAGAAAGCTTAATTTTTTATACTTTAGATTTTCAAAATAAATAGAATATGCATATTGCAGTAGCAGGAAATATTGGTGCCGGAAAAACAACGTTAAGCGAGCTTTTGGCAAAACATTATAAGTGGACTCCTCATTACGAAGATGTTGATGAGAATCCCTATTTGAACGACTTTTACAACGACATGCAACGGTGGTCGTTTAATCTTCAAATCTATTTCTTAAACTCGCGTTTTCAACAAATTATCGATATCCGAAAGTCGGGAAAGACAATCATTCAGGACAGAACAATTTACGAAGATGCCGAAATTTTTGCACCCAATTTGCACAGCATGGGATTGATGAGCACACGCGACTTTAACAACTATAAAACGCTGTTCGATTTAATGGTAAGTTTAATTCAACCACCCGATTTGTTAATTTATCTTAGAGCAACTGTGCCAACGTTGGTAAATCAAATTCAGAAGCGCGGGCGCGAATACGAAAGTTCTATCCGGATAGATTATCTGAAACAGTTAAACGAACGTTACGACAAATGGATTGATAATTATAAAATGGGAAAGGTTCTGATTATCGATGTCGATAATATCGATTTTATTTCGAATCCCGAAGATTTAAGTTTAATTATCGATAAAATTGATGCTCAAATTCACGGGCTGTTTTAATTAAACTAAGCTGATAAAAAATGCCAAAAACATCTTTTGTTTTTGGCATTTTTTTAAAATGAATTGTACGCTATCCAACAATACTCCGAATCTGTTGTTGAATTTCGGGCCACTGCTCGTCGGGTAAATTTGCGCCCATAATTTCAACTACTTTCCCCGAAACTAATGCGGCAATTTTCCCACAGGTTTCCAAATTGTATCCGTTTGTTAATCCGTAAAAAAATCCGGCTGCATAACTGTCGCCGGCGCCGGTGGTATCGAGTGCTTTTGCTTTTATTGTGCCAACTTTTACAACTTCGTTGCCCCGTTTTATTAGCGAACCCTCTTTCCCAACCTTTACAATGGCCAGCTCGCAAAGTTTTGCAATTTCGTGTAGCGCTTCCTCGGGCTCTTTCCCGGTAAAACTTTTTGCTTCTTCTTCGTTTGCAAAAACAATATCTACATGGTTTTTAATTAAATCTTTCAGAAAATCGAGATTGGCTTCAACCACATTAAAACTTGCTAAATCAATCGCCACTTTCAATCCTTTGGCCTTTGCCATTTCAACTCCTGTTTTAATCAGGTCGTGGTTAAAAACCAGATATCCTTCCATATAACAGTAATCGTATCCATCGAATAAATCGGAACTAAAATCGGTCGAACTCAGTTCGGCTGCAGCGCCCAAATAGGTTGCCATTGTCCGTTCCGAGTCGGGACTAACAAGCCCCATAACGCGCCCGGTATCTTTTTCGCTGTAATGTAAATGTGTGCGAATTCCTTTCCTTTCGAAATCGGATTTAAAAAGGTCGCCCAATTTATCGTTTCCTATTTTGCCAAGATAGCCTCCATTTCCGCCCAAACTTGCCAGCGACCGCATTGTGTTTGCCACCGACCCGCCAGTTGACAACTCGCTCTTTTCCGAAAAAGTAGCGTCGTAAATTTTTTGCGAAAGTTCGGTGTCTACCAAAGTCATGCTTCCACGTGGCAGCCCGAATTTTTCGAGAATGCTATCATCTTTTAAAACCGAGATTACATCAACTAAAGCGTTTCCAACACCTAAGACTGCGGGTAATTTTGTATTAATATCCATTGTATAAAATCTTTCTTTTTTTTAGGAATAATTTCCTGTGAGACGACAAAAGTAAAAAAAAGGTTCGAACAATTATTTCTGCTTTTTACCCGTTTTGTGATGAGTAAACTTTTCTCTTTTTTAACAAAAACTCAATTCCGCTAAGGGCAAAAAGAACGAGCATAATTCCGATGCACATCTGGACGAAAGGCTATTTGGTTTGAGTATAAATCTATTTCTTATGAAACTCAAAAAAATAATTTGAAGGAGTAAATCCGGTATGTTTTTTAAACGTACGGTTAAAATTCGACAAATTATTAAAGCCACTCTCGAAACAGACTTGCGAAACCGACATTCTCCCTTCAATAATTAATCGGCAGGCATAACTTATTCGCATGTCGTTTACAAATTCGGAAAGCGATTTGCCCGATTTCTGCTTAAAAAATCGGCAAAATGCCGAAGGATGCATATTGGCAATCTCGGCTACTTTCTTTAACTCTATTTTTTTTAGATAACCGGAATTTAAATAGTGCATTGTTTTTATTAACCGATTGCTTGTAAAGTCGTGATTCTCTGTCTGATAAAGTTCTCCGGCAAGTAGTTTGTATTTTCTGACCTTTGCAAGTGTTTGCAAAATGTTCAGCAGCGAAATAGTGCGTTTAAACCCTTTCTCTTTTGTGAGTTTAAATAGTTTTGCCCTTATTTTTACCGAAAATGATTTGTTAAACCTTATTCCTCGCAACGAACGTTCGAGGAGCTCGCGTATTAAATGAAACTCGGGGTATGAAGAAATTGCCTCCTTGAAAAAATCATTCGAAAACTGAACAACAATATATTCAACTCCCGAAAACTTGTTGTTTTCTCCACTCTTCCAGTAATGTGGTAAATTTGAACCCAGCAATACCAAATCGTTCGAGCTGAAAGTTTCGATACTGTCGGCAACAAAACTTGTACCTTCTCCTTTAATTACAAAAAGAAGCTCGTATTCGGAATGGAAATGCCACGGGTAGGTAAACGATGGTTTTTTTTGCCATTTTACTTTAACAGCTGCACGCCCGGGGAAATCAATATGTTCGTGCATTATTCTCATACTCACATCGTTTTGCAATCGCTTAATTGCGCAAGGTTGTCAATTTATTAAAATAACAAAGTAAAGAAATGCAAATATAATATAAATGATTGCAAAAGTAATACTGTTTTCTTATTGATAATAGGTATAAGTTTGTAAGAGTTAAAGAATTGGAATTATGACAAACGAACAGTGGGAACTGCTTTTAGCAGCCAGTAAAGGCGAAGATATAAATAAACCGGTTACAGCTTTTATCTCAGATAGCCCGTGGATTCCCGGATGGGCAGGAATATCAACACTTCAATATTATTCTTCGGAAGAGATATGGTTTCAGGCAAATAAAAAGATGGTTGAAACGTTTCCCGATACAATTTTTATTCCCGGGTTTTGGTCGGAATTTGGAATGTGTACCGAGCCTTCTGCATTTGGGGCAAAACTTATTTGGAACGAGTACAGTTTGCCGCACGCCAACAAAATATTTGCCGATATTTCGGAAGCGGGGAAACTGAATATTCCCAATCCGAAAACCGACGGGCTTTTACCATTTATTGTTCAACGTCTGCTCAATTATCAGCAGCCAATGCGGGAAATGGGGCACGAAGTTAAATTTGCAATTGCACGCGGCCCGCTAAATATTGCATCGTTTTTAATGGGAACCACAGAACTGATGATGGGATTTATGATGGATCCGGAAAACAGCAATAAATTACTTGAAACGATTACACAATTCACAATAAATTGGATTGAATACCAAAAAGAGTTGTTTCCAAGTATTGAGGGAATTATGCTGCTCGACGATATTGTTGGTTTTGTTGGCGACGATGAATGTAAAGAGTATGCTGTTCCATACATAAAACGCATTTTTAATGCTTTCGATTCAAAGTTTAATCTTTTCCATAACGATGCTCCGGGGTTAATTTCGTCGCCCTACCTGAAAGAGATGGGAGTCGATTTGTTCAACTTTAGTTTCGAGCACACGTTAACCGAAATACGTAATTTGGCAGGGCCCGATGTTGCTCTGCTTGGAAATATTGCCCCACGCGATATTTTGGCGCAGGGCACGCCCGAACAAGTACGCTCGGAAACCCGTAGAATGGTTAAGGATTTTGGCAATAACAAGCGGGTAATCTGGTCGTGTGGAGGCGGACTACCGCAAGATGTAACCACAGAAAATATAAATGCGTTTATCGATACAATTAATAAAGAGGTACCTGAATTATAGCGTTTTCTCAGATAAAATAATAGCTTTTTACGATGAAATATAGTACTGCTATTCTGTTTCTTTTTTTCTCTCTCACTCTTTTTTCGCAAGAGCCGGTAAAATTTACCGTTCAATTTAACGAGGATAGAATTGATGCTGTAATCTCGGTTTGTTTAGATGGAGTAAATTATAACACCGACAAAGAAAATTTGGTTTTATACGAAATAACACCAAATGGAGAACAGCTTATTCCATCGCAAATCGAAAGCGGAAACTTGGCTGTTCTTTGGTTTGTTTTAAATGGTATATCAGAAAAAAACAGTAAAAAAGAGTTTGTACTAAAACATGAGAATATTGAGAAATCAATCGGTTCGGAAATAGCATTAAAAAAAGATTATAAAGATTTAAGTCTTTTAAAAAATAATAAGCTTATTTTAAAATACCGTTTTGCCACAACTTATCCGCCCGACGGAGTTAACCCGATTTATAAACGTTCCGGGTATATTCATCCGCTCACTTCTCCCGGAGGCGAGACACTCACACGCATTCAACCTCCCGACCACCGGCACCATTACGGAATTTGGGGACCATGGACAAAAACACATATCGATGGTCGCGAAGTGGACTTCTGGAATCTTATAAAAGGTGAAGGAACAGTGAAATTTGCCGGGTTTGTCTCGGAGTACGAAGGAGCCGTTTTCAGCGGTTTTAAGGCCCTGCAACAACATATCGATTTTGGAGCAAAAGGAGCCGACCAAATTGCCTTGAACGAGATTCTGGATGTACGCGCCTGGAATGTTGGTGAAAAAATTTGGGTGGTCGATTACACAACTTCGTTAAATTGTCCGCTAAAAAACGGAATATTGCTCGATGCATATCGATACGGTGGCGGAATTGGTTTTCGCGCAATCGAAAAATGGAACAAAAACAATTGCACGGTTCTTACTTCCGATAATAAAACCCGTATCGATGCCGACGGTTCGTATGCGCGTTGGTGTATTGTTGAAGGCGAATCGGGAGTAAAAGAGGGACGGTCGGGAATTCTGTTTTTAAGTCACCCTGCAAACCATATGCACCCCGAACCAATGCGGGTTTGGCCTACAGATGCAAATAACGGTCGTGGCGACATGTATTTCGAATTTGTACCCATTCGTCACAATAACTGGAAACTTAAGCCGAAAAGAAACTATACATTAAAATACCGAATGATTATTTTTGATGGAAAGATGGATGCAAAAACTGCAGAAATGTACTGGAACAGTTTTGCTACAAATCCTGAAATTGAGTTTGGGAAATAATTTATTACTAAATATTATATTATGAAACATTCATGATAAAAGATTTCACACAGAAGCATGATTAAGTAAAAGCACTAATTCTCTTGTCATGGTTCTTGGTTCTTGTATCTTGAATCTAAATTTTAAACTATGAAAAAACTATTTGTATTACTGGTAGTTCTTGTTACGGCTTTTGCGTGTACTAATGAGAAAAAAGTTGATGTAAAAGGGAAACATATTCTTATTTACACTAAAAACGGAAAAGGTTATGTACACGAAAACATAGCCAATAGTGTAAAAGCTATTCAGGAAATTTGCGCAAAAGAGGGTATTTTAACCGATGTGTCGGACGACCCGGCTGTTTTTACCCCCAAAAATTTGGCAAAATACGATGCTCTGTTTTTCTCGAACAGCAACAACGAAGGGTTCGATACCGATGCTCAGAAAAAAGCATTTCAGGATTTTTGCAGAAGTGGAAAAGGTTTTGGAGCACTTCACTCGGCAAATGCCACCGAACGCGAATGGCCGTGGTACTGGCAATTGGTAGGTGGAAAATTTATAAGACATGCACCCTATCAGAAATTTGAGGTATTGGTTGTCGATGCTAATAATCCATCAACCCAACCACTTCCCAAACGATGGAAAGTTGAAGACGAATGTTATTACTCTTACCAATTAAACCCCGATATTCATGTTTTACTTGCCGCCGACCTGACAACCGTTGAAGACAAAGGAAAAGCCGACTATCCGGGCGATACTTTTTATAATAGTTTTCCACTTTGCTGGTGCCATAAATTCGAAGGTGGACGACAGTGGTACTCCGCACTCGGACACAGTCCTGAAGTTTATAAAGATGCAACTTTCAGAGCACATATTCGTGGCGGAATTCTTTGGATTTTGGGAGTGGATTAGGGAAAAAAGCAACCTGATAAAAGAGTTTAAAGTTCAAGGTTCAAGGTTCAAAGTTCAAAGTTCAAAGTTCAAAGTTTAAAGTTCAAAAGGAACAAGTTTAAGTGAAATGTAATTTTAGAGACAGTTAATAAATTAACATTCAGAACAAACTTAAAAACAATAATATGAAGCGAAGAAATTTTTTAAAGAACACAGTGGCAACAACTGCCGGAGCAATACTTATTCCTTCGGTTGTTCCATCGTCGGTATTTGGGAAAAATGCACCGAGTAACAAAATTAATGTGGGACAAATTGGTTGTGGGCGAATTGCTCAAACACACGATATGCCGGGAACATTGCAGCACGATGTTGCCCGAATGATTGCTGTTTCCGATTTGGATAGCAACCGAATGAAAGACGGTAAAAAGTTGGTCGAGAATTTTTATAAGAAAAAAACAGGCAGCAATACTGCCGTTGATGTAAAAATGTATGATGATTACAAAGAGATGCTTTTGAATAAAGATATCGATGCAGTAATTATTAGTACACCCGACCACTGGCACTCGCAACCGGCACTCGAGGCTGCACTTGCCGGCAAAGATATTTACCTGCAAAAACCAACATCGCTTACCGTTACCGAAGGCCGGCTTTTAAGCGATATTGTTCACCGTCAGGGAACAATTCTGCAAATGGGAACGCAACAGCGGTCGATGCCTCAATTCCGGCGTGCTGCCGAACTTGTACGTAACGGAAGAATTGGAAAAATACATACCGTAAAAATTGGATTGCCGGGCGACCCGTCGGGACCGGTTTTCGAGACAGGCCCTGTTCCTTCAAATTTAAATTACGATATGTGGCTGGGCTCAACTCCCGAAATACCATACCACGAAAAACTGGTACATCCGCAAAAAGGATATGGCCGGCCGGGGTGGTTGCGTTACGAAAACTATGGCGCCGGAATGATTACCGGCTGGGGGCAGCATCATTTCGATTCGGCAGCCTGGGGAATGGATACCGAACATACCGGCCCAATTTCGGTGGAAGCTGTTGCACAGTTTCCAAAATCGGGAACATGGAATGTACACGGCGACTTTATGGTAAAACAGGAGTATGAAAATGGAATTACCGTTTTTGTTAGCGGCGGTTATACAAACGGAGTGCGGTACGAAGGAGATGATGGGTGGATTTTTGTGTCGAGAGGAAATTATACCGCTTCGCCAAGCGACCCGGTTGATAAAGAGAAAAGTGCAAAAGCACTTAATGCCAGCGACCCGAAAATACTCGATTCGGTAATTGGGCCCGACGAAATTCATCTTTACAAAAGCGACGAGCAACACGGTAACTGGTTAGACTGTATTCAATCGCGTAAGCAACCTATTTCGCCAATAGAAATTGGCCACCGCGCATGTACAATCTGTTTAATCAGCCACATTGCAATGAAAGTTCCGGGCGTACTAAACTGGGATCCAAGCAAAGAGAGATTCTCTAATAACGATTTGGCCAACTCGATGTTAAGCCGGCCACAACGCTATCCGTACGGAACCGATTATGTAAAGAGGTAAGGGGTTAAATAATATTTGCATTTCCGAAAAAGTTTTCAGAAATAAATTTGTAGATATTACGTGGAATAAATATGAAATATTTTTAAAACTATTTCTCCAGTAGCACAACTATTTCTCTGCTACGATAATAATCGTAAATTTACAAGCAATAAATTATAAACCATTTAACCATTTCAAGAAATGAGAAAAATACAGTTATTCGTTCTGTCTGTTGCAGTTGCTTTTACAGCGTGCACCGGAGGTAGCCAGAAGAAAACAGAAACCAATAAAAAACAGAATATGTTTACAGGAGCAAAAGGTGAAGTAAAACTCATGACACTCGACCCGGGACATTTTCATGCGTCATTGGTTCAAAAAGTTATGTACGACCAAATTGACCCCACAGTGTATGTTTTTGCGCCTAAAGGACCTGATGTACAGCAACATTTAAAACGAATTGAGAGTTACAACACGCGTGCGAATAATCCAACATCGTGGATTGAAAAAGTATATTTGGGAGATGATTTCTTCGAAAAAATGATTTCTGAAAAACCGGGAAATGTAGTGGTAGTTTCGGGAAATAACGCAAAAAAAACCGAGTACATTTTAAAAACTGTTGAAGCGGGAATTAATGTGTTGGCCGACAAACCCATGGTTATTAATCCCGATGAATTCCCACGACTTGAACAGGCTTTTAAAGTTGCCGGAGAAAAAGGTGTTTTATTGTACGACATAATGACTGAGCGACATGAGGTTACAACAAAAATACAGCGCGAATTATCGAAAATACCCGAAGTTTTTGGAACCTTATTAAAAGGAACAGAAGAAAATCCTGCAATTACAAAGGAGAGTGTACACCACTTTTTTAAATATGTTTCGGGAAAAGCATTAATTCGTCCGGCATGGTTTTTTGATGTAACCCAACAGGGAGAAGGAATTGTTGATGTAACAACGCATCTTGTCGATTTAATTCAATGGGAAGCTTTTCCTGAAGTTACACTTGCTAAATCGGATGTAAATATTGTTTCTGCAAAACACTGGACGACCGACCTCACTCCGAAAATGTTTAAAAAAGTTACCGGTCTCGATAGCTATCCCGAATATCTTCAAAAAGCGATAAAAGACGATACGTTAAAAGTTTACAGTAACGGAGAAATAAACTACACATTAAAAGGAGTTCATGCAAAAGTATCGGTGGCTTGGCACTTCCAGGCTCCCGAAGGAACTGCCGACACGCACTACTCCATTATGCGAGGTACAATGTGTAACCTTATTATTAAACAGGGGCAAGAGGAAGGTTATAAACCAAAACTGTATGTTGAGGCAACTGTAAAAGATGGGCTGGAGACATTTGCCGGCGGTCTGGGAAAAGCAGTAAATCAAGATCTGGCAGTGATGTATCCGGGGTTAAAACTTAAAAAACTTAGCGACAGACTTTGGACTGTTGAAATTCCCGATAAATATAAAGTTGGCCACGAAGCACATTTCGGACAGGTTACACAAAAATATTTACGCTACCTGAAAATGGGACATTTACCCGAATGGGAAGTGCCCAACATGATTGTTAAATATTATACAACCACCGAAGGAATGAAAGTTGCTTTGAAATAGGGGATTTAAAACTCTTCTGCCACATAGTAATTTTTTTTTCACATTTTAACAACTATCCTGATGAAATATTCATGATAAAAGATTTCACACACAAGAGCAAGATTGAGCTTAAGCACTAATTTTCTTGTCTTGTGTCTTGGTTCTAAATTTTAAACACATGAAAACTGTAATTCTTTTTTTACTTATCCTTGCCGGTATTTCAACAAATGCGCAGGATGTAGATTCTCTTTGGATTAGAAATAATTACTCAAAAAAAGAGGTTTATATAACGATGCGCGACGGCGTACGATTGTTTACATCGGTTTACACTCCAAACAGTACCGAAGAGGCACATCCAATTTTGATGAGAAGAACTCCATACTCTTGCCGTCCTTACGGCAAAGATAAATTTCCTAAATTCTGGCGCAATTATCAAAGAGAGTATTTTAAAGAGGGGTATATTGTTGTTATTCAGGATGTGCGTGGAAGGTGGATGAGTGAGGGCGAATTTGTTGACGTGCGTCCGTTTAATGCAAATAAAAAAGGGAAGGAGACCGATGAGGCAAGTGATACGTATGATACCATTGAATGGCTTTTAAAGAACATTGCAAACAACAATGGCAAAGTTGGAGTTTTTGGCATTTCCTATCCCGGGTTTTATTCAACAATGGCAGCGGCAAGCAATCACCCTGCGTTAAAAGCGGTAAGCCCGCAGGCACCGGTTACAAACTGGTTTATTGGCGACGACTTCCACCATAATGGTGCATTTATGATGATGGATGCATTTCGTTTTTATTCTGTGTTAGGAAGTGGTTTTGGAGTCTCTCGTCCTAAACCTGTTTCGGTTGGACCAAAATCTGTCGGGTTTCCTAATCGCGATAATTATAAGTTTTTCCTTGAAGTGGGGGCAATAAAAAACCTTACAAAATTAACCGGCGACAGTATTGCTTTTTGGAATGAATTGATAAATCATCCGGATTATGATGAATGGTGGATGGCCCGTGATGCAAGAAATGCAACAATAAATTTACAACCTGCCATGTTGTGGGTTGGCGGTTTGTTTGATGCGGAAGATTGCTGGGGTGCATGGAATGCATATAAAGCAGCAGAGAAGAATAATAAAGGCAAAGTTTTTAATAAAATAGTGGAAGGTCCGTGGTTTCATGGTCAATGGGCATACGATGACGGAACACATCATGGAAATATTCAATTTGGCTCGAATACGAGTAAGTATTTTCAGCAAAATTTTGAGCTGCCATTTTTCAATTATTACCTGAAAGGGGAAGGAGATATTTCGAAAATTGCAGAGGCAAATGTTTTTATTACCGGCGAAAACAGATGGGAGTCATTTAAACAGTGGCCGCCTGAAAATAAGGAAGATAAAATTATCTATTTTCAACCTAACGGAAAACTCGATTGGGAAAAACCGGTTGCCAAAAACAGTTTTAGCGATTATGTAAGCGACCCTGCTAAACCGGTACCGTACGAAGAGAATGTGCACTTTAGGAGAACGAGAAATTATATGACAAACGACCAGCGATTTGCTGCACGCCGGCCCGATGTACTTGTTTTCGAAACCGACACGTTAACCGAGGATTTAACTGTTACCGGAAGTGTAATTGCTGATTTGGCAACAAGTATTTCGACTACCGATGCCGATTTTATAGTGAAGATTATTGATGTTTTTCCTGATAACTTTAGTTATGAAACCGAAAATCAGGGGAAAAGTTATCCGATGGGAGGGTATCAAATGTTGGTAAGGGGAGAAGTGTTTCGCGGGCGATACAGAAATAGTTTTCAAAAACCGGCGGCATTTATTCCGGAGAAGATTGAAAATGTAAAATTCGAACTGCCATCAATTGCGCATAAATTTAAAAAAGGGCACCGTTTAATGGTGCAGATACAAAGCAGCTGGTTCCCGTTGGTCGATAGAAATCCGCAACAATTTATCGATATTTATCATTGCAACAACGACGACTTTATAAAGAGTACAATTAAAATTTATCACGACTCACAAAATTCATCGAAAATTATATTGCCTGTTTTACAAGATTAAAATGGATTACTTCAACTTTCGGGTTGATGGGGTAATTTTAAATTTAATGAATCGGCTTTTCCCCTGCCGGAGGTCATACTCTTTGGTTTGACCAGAGGCGTACGCAGAAATCCAGTTCGCAGCGACGGCCTCGGTCGGTGAGCCGGAAAACAAGTGATAACGACGTTGGAAAATTACTGCTGTTTGAGGAGCTCCAATGTATTGGAGGGAGTTCAGTAATTTTAGTCGTTATTGCGTAGCTTTTCCGAGTGAAGCGAACGCAGCCTTGGTCTTTTTGTTTACTTTTTGGACTAAGCCAAAAAGTAAAATCCGCCCGATAGGGCAAAAGTAATATCATAGCATCCCTTTGACCGGCAACACAAAAGTTTAAATACCCGTAGAAATCTATTTAAATATTGAATCAACCCGAAAGTTGAAGTGAGCCATTAAAATCGGGAGAATCCTTTCCTAAAATAAAATCCGTATTGAAATATTTCAATACGGATTTTTTACTCCTCCCCATTGGAGAGGTTGGGAGGGACTCTTCTATTTCAAATTTTTAATCCGCTCCATAGCTTCAATTACATTTTCGCGGTCGGCAAAAGCCGAAAAGCGGAAGTATCCTTCGCCGGCGGGGCCAAATCCCGAGCCGGGCGTTCCCACAACATTCGCTTCGTTCAACACTTTATCGAAGAAATCCCACGAGCTCATTCCATCTTTTGTTTTTACCCAAACGTATGGCGAGTTCTCGCCGCCATAAACTTCGTAACCAATTTCGCGCATACTTTCGCGCATTATTTTGGCGTTGCCAAGGTAATAGGCAATTGTTTCGGCCACCTCTTTTTTGCCTTCTTCCGAAAAAGTAGCTGCGGCAGCTTTTTGTACCGGATACGAAACTCCGTTAAATTTTGTCGACTGGCGACGGTTCCAGAGTGGTTTTACCGGGTATGCTTTTCCGTCAGTACCAAATGCTTCCAATTCGTTGGGAACAACTGTGTATGCACAACGTGTTCCGGTAAACCCGGCTGTTTTCGAGAAACTGCGAAACTCAATTGCCACTTTTTTGGCCCCTTCAATTTCGTAAATCGAATGCGGAATATCGTCGTCGGTAATAAATGCCTCGTATGCTGCATCGAAAAGAATGATGCTTTTATGCTCCAGTGCATAATCGACCCACTTTTTTAACTCTGCTTTTGTGGCAACCGTTCCGGTGGGGTTGTTGGGGTAGCACAGGAAAATAAGGTCGGGAACCTGGTCGGGAAAATCGGGAACAAAATTATTTTCCACGGTACATGGCATATAAACAATCCCGTCGTAATGCCCGTTTGCTTTGCAATCTCCGGTTTTCCCAGCCATTACAGTTGTATCGACGTAAACCGGATAACTGGGGTCGCAAATGGCAATTTTATTGTCGTTGCCAAAAATATCCTGAATATTTCCGGTGTCACTTTTCGAGCCGTCGGAGACAAAAATCTCATCGGCCGAAATTTCTATACCGTTTTTCTGATACGCATTTTCGGCAATTGCTTCGCGTAAAAAACCGTACCCTTGTTCGGGACCGTACCCTCTAAAAGTTTCGCTGTTTGCCATCTCTTCCACACCCGCGTGAAACGCTTTAATAATGGCTGGCGACAATGGTTTTGTTACGTCGCCAATGCCCATTTTTATCACTTCTTTATCGGGGTTGGCAGCCATAAATTCGCTCACTCTCCGTCCTATTTCGGGGAAAAGATAACCCGCCTGAAGTTTCAGGTAATTCTCGTTAATTAATGCCATATTCTATTTTATGTTGTTTTTGATAACTGTTTTTAACTCAGGGAGTTTTTTTTGACTACACCAATATTTTCTAAACAATCTAAATCTTTAATCAACATAAATAGCTTCGTTTAGAATTCGGTTTTTGTATCTTGTCTTAATATATTTCTCACGACATAAATCCACGTCAACTTTCAGGTTTTTCCTAAAAAACTGTTTAACAGCAATTTTAATGTCGTATAAATTATTGGTATTCTCTTCGAATTCAACAATCAAATCAATATCCGAAATATCGGTTTGTTCTTTTCTTGCATACGAACCAAACAAACCAATTTTAGTGATATGAAATTTATCCTGAAGCATAGGTTTGTGCTTCGAAATAAAGCTTAATATTTGTTTTTGCGTGTACATTATTATTGCAAATTTACAAATAAATTTTTCAGTTATGGAAATCAATATTTTATACAACTAAAATTCACTTTAGATTAATACATTTGTATTTGATATAAAAATAAAACTATGCAAAACTTTTTTGTAAAATCGCACGGATTGGGAAACGATTATATTGTTTTAAACGAAGAGAGAATCGATTTTAAATTGACCGAAAAAGCCATCGTTAAAATTTGCGATGTTCATTATGGAATTGGTTCCGACGGTATTCTTCTAAAGGTGCCGAGTAATGTTGCCGATTTCGGGCTGCGCATTTTAAACCCCGACGGTTCGGAAGCCGAAAAAAGTGGAAACGGACTGCGCATTTTTGCCAAATATCTGTACGACTATAAATATACTGCCGAAAAAAACTTTACCATCGAAACTCCCGGCGGATTGGTACGTGCCGAAATTATTGAGACAAAAAACGAAAAGGCATTTACCATAAAAGTGGAGATGGGGAAAGCAATTTTTGAGTCGGAAAAAGTACCGGTAGTTTGCGAGGCGGGCGAGTGCATCGACCAAACTCTAAATCTGGAGTACCGCGATTACCAAATAAATTGTGTGTCGGTGGGAAACCCGCACTGCGTGGTTTTAAAAGATGAGCTGGATGTAGATGAGATTATGACTTTTGGCTCGCAGATTGAAAATCACAAGATTTTTCCGAACCGGATAAACGTACAGTTTGCAAAGGTAATTTCGCCAACCGAAGTGGAAATTTTAATCTGGGAGCGCGGTGCCGGCTGGACTTTGGCATCGGGAAGCTCGTCGTGTGCGGTGGCGTGCGTGGTTGTAAAACACGGGCTCACAGAACGAAACCTGACCATTAAAATGCCGGGCGGTGAGCTGAAAATTGAAATTGATACCGATTGGAATATTGAAATGACCGGCGAAGTGCGCGAAATTGCATCGGGAATTTTAAGCAACGAATTAATAAACAGTGATATTTAGAATTTTTAAATGCGAGTGATGAATCAAAAACAAAACTTCTGTTTTCCTTTAAAAAATCTTGTATCTACTAGTTTTGTGTCTGTTAATCTAGTGTCTATTAATCTAATAGTCTATTAAAAATGAAAATACCTCAAAAAATAAAGCCCGGTTCAAAAATAAGAATCATCTCTCCGGCAGGGAATATTGAAAAATCGAAAGTTCTTCCGGCTGTAAAATGGCTCGAGAAGCAAGGCTACCTTGTTGAGTTGGGACAGTATGTTTTTGCACAACATTTTCAGTTTGCCGGCACCGACGAGCAGCGGCTGCACGATTTGCAAACCGCTTTCGATGACCCCGAAACCGATGTAATAATTTGCTCGCGTGGCGGTTACGGAACCGTGCGGATTATTGATAAAGTTGATTTTACAAAATTCCTGCAACACCCCAAATGGCTGGTTGGATTTAGCGATATTACTGCACTTCATTTGGCGCTTCATAAAAAAGAGATTGCAACGGCACACGCAGCAATGCCCGCTTTTTTCTTCGATAAAAACGGCATTCCAAATCAAAATCTTGATTTGTTGATGAGTTTGTTAAGCAGGGAAAACCTTACCTATTCTTTCGGAAATAATAGTTTTAACCGGACAGGAGATGTTACTGCCGAAATAATTGGAGGAAACCTGTCGATTATAGCAAGTTTGCTGGGTACCGAAT
>JALUZN010000501.1 GCA_027011835.1 Draconibacterium sp.
GGCATTTATTTTTCAATCGTGTTGCCAACGAGAAGATCCGCCGTTAAATCCAACCAATTGCGATTTCGATTTTCTTTTGGAGGATAGCGAAGGTATAGCCGACCACCTGACTGTTTCTTCGTCGTATTGGGTTTCGGGTGCTGCCGATGCGTTACACGCCTCGGAGGTCGACGGATATCTTACCGAAGCACATGTAAGTCCTGATTTCATTTCAGACCTTGAAAAAACAGATGTAGGTTGGATTTTAGATATCGAGTGGTACCTGCTCGATTATGCAAATCACCGGGTTCGCCCTGATATTGATGCACAACTAGATTATTTAGCAACACAAATTGCCGGGAAAGAGGATAAGATTAAGCTGTTTTACATATCGGATGAACCCTACTTGCCCGAAAAAGAGATAACACGTCAAATGCTTGAAGAAGCAATTGGAAAAGTAAAGGCGAAATTCCCCGGAATTCCGACTTACATAACCTATGCACACAACTATTTTTTTACCGATAATCTTTCGAAGCCCGGCACTCAGCCCGGAAGTAACCGGGGAATTCCGAATAATCTCGATTATATTTCGTTCGACTGGTACAGCAACGGTAGCGACGGAAGTTCGAAAAGAAATATTGAGGAGCTAGTTATGCCTACAATGGCAAAACTTAAAGAGATGAACCCCACCATTCATGTCCTTTTAACAGGAGAGGCATACAGTCAGACCTTAACCGACGATAAGCTTCCGGAAGCAATTTTCCGCTACTGGGATTTTGCCTGTACCGATGACCAGATTGTTGGAATTGACCATTTTACCTGGGCCGACAATCCTCTTTTTCAGGGAATGACATCGCTGCCTAAAGCAAGGGCTATTGTAAAAGCCATTTCGAAAGAGGTGCGGTTAAAAAGAGGTGAATTAACAACCGATAATAAAATTCCGATTTACGAATATCTCGATTCGCACGATGCAGAAAACAACAGGTATGAATACCGTTACGATTCGTGGTTTTGGAAAGGCTGGACAAAATCGTGCTATATAATTAAGGAGTTAAAATTTTACATTAAGCCTTCGGGAGAACCAAATGCAAACGACCTGTATCTCTGTTACGTCGATAAAACTTCTGAAGTCGACCGTGGTTATATGTATCTCGACCACCGCTTATCGACCGACGCAAACTGCAATGGCGAAAAACTTGCAAAACCTTCGAAATTACTGGGTAGTATTTATACTGTACAAGAAGCAGGAACAGTTCCGTTGTACGAATTTTATATTGATGCTCCCGGAACCGACCATGCATATTCAACAAACATTGATGAATACGAAGGAAAGAACGACTACACGATTGCAAATAACGGACAGCCAATTGGTTATGTTTATCCGGTAGAATAAAAAAAAGTCCAAATTTCAAGTATTGAAATTTGGACTTTTTTTTAAAAATATTTCGTTCCTTTATTACTCTTTCTCAAGAAAAATAGTTTGCTCGCGGTTCGGACCAACCGAAGCAATAGAGATTGGAATTCCCATTTCGTCTTCAATAAAATTGATGTAGTTGTTTAACTCTTCGGGAAATTCGTTTTGGTCTTTAATTTGTGTTAAATTGGTTTTCCAGCCGGGTAAATCAACATAAACCGGTTTTACTGCATCGGTTAATTCAAATGGGAAATCTTCAACAACTTCGCCATCAATCTCGTATCCCACACAAATTTTTATAGTATCGAAATCGTCGAGAACATCGGCTTTCATCATAATCAGCTCGGTTGTTCCATTTAGCATTACAGCATATTTCAGTGCTACCAAATCGAGCCATCCACAGCGGCGCGGACGTCCGGTTGTTGCCCCGTATTCGTTTCCGGCAGCACGTAACTCTTCGCCGGTTTTATCGCTTAGCTCGGTGGGGAAAGGTCCCATACCAACCCTTGTACAATAAGCTTTAAAAATGCCAAATACATTGCCTATTTTTTGAGGCGCAATTCCAAGCCCCGTACAAGCTCCGGCACAAATTGTATTCGAGCTTGTTACAAACGGATACGAGCCAAAATCTATATCGAGCATTGTTCCCTGAGCACCTTCAGCCAAAACCGACTTGCCCTCTTTCAATGCTTGATTAATCAAATGTTCTGTATCGACAATATGAAACGATTTTAAAACCGTAATACCTTCAAACCACTCTTTTTCCCATTCGTTTAGTAACTCTTCGAAATCGAATTTAAAGAAATCGGTTAACAATATTTTATGGTTCTCGATTCTTGCGTTATACTTTTCATCGAAATTATGCACTAAATCGCCAACTCGTAATCCGTCGCGACCAATTTTATCTTTATACGTTGGTCCAATTCCTTTTAATGTTGAACCAATTTTTGTTTTTCCTTTTTTATCTTCCGAAGCGGCATCGAGCAGTTTATGAGTGGGTAAAATCAGATGAGCTTTTTTCGAAATATAGAGGTTTTTCGAAATATCTACTCCGGTCTCTTTTAGTTTGTCAATTTCGGCTTTAAAAACAGTGGGGTCAATTACTACACCGTTTCCAATAACATTTATCTTATTTTCTCTGAAAATTCCGGACGGGATTGTATGTAAAACATGTTTAACATTGTTGAATTCCAACGTATGCCCCGCATTGGGACCTCCTTGGAAACGCGAAATTACATCGTAATTCGGAGTAAGTACATCAACAACTTTTCCTTTCCCTTCATCGCCCCACTGGAGGCCGAGTAAAACATCTACATTCATTAGTGATTCTTTTAATATTTTCACACGAAACCGCAAAAACTCATTCATGGTACAATGAAATTGTTACGGCTTTCAAATTAGCAGTTAAAAGTAAGAATTATTTTTGGTTAGCAACATAAAAAAATCCATTTGAAAATGGATTTTATATTATAATAAAATGAAGTCGGTTTATTAAACTCAAACCAAATAAGTTTTTCGAAAACCTATCTGAATTGATTCTATTAATCGGTATACTCGCCATAAATATAAAGGGTGTGATGCGAGAATTTAAAATTGTTCTTTTTACAAGCATCTTCAATAATTTCTCTGATGCGTTTGTCGTAAAACTCAACTACTTTCCCGTTCGATACATCAATCATATGGTCGTGCTGAAGTGTGGCAAATGCCTTTTCGAACTGAGCGATATTTTTACCAAACTGATGTTTTACAACCAACTTGCAATCGAGCAGTAAATCAATTGTGTTGTAAAGTGTAGCACGGCTTACCCTGTAATTATTGTTTTTCATCGAAATGTAGAGCGACTCGATGTCGAAGTGTCCGTCGCGGCGATAAATTTCATCGAGGATTGCAAATCTTTCAGGAGTTTTCCTATGTCCGTTTTTTTCCAGATACTCGGTAAACATTGTTCGTACCGTTTCTCTGGTTTTGTTGCTATTCATAATTAAACTAAATTTAAATAGGCTTCAAAAATAGAATTTTTTTTTGATTTTCTTTAGAATGATTCTAAAAATGATTGAAATTTATTCATTTAGATTTTCAATACGGGTTACATTGTCAATTCCCTTTATTTTTTTCAGCCGTTCAATTAAATTATGTAAGTCTTCGGTATTGTGAATATAAAGGAACAGTTCGCCCGAGAAAATCCCTTCGTGTGCATCGAAATGGAGCGAGCGCATATTTATATTATTCTCTTTCGAGATAATGGTAGTTATTTGGTTGGCAATTCCCAATTTGTCGAACCCTTCAAGTTTAATTCGGGTGAGGTACGACTGCCGTTTAAATTTTGTCCATTCGGCAGTAATTATCCTGTCGCCATGGTTCGAGAGGTATTTCCCCAACTCTTTGCACCCCGCTTTGTGAATATTTACATGGTCGTCGGAACTTAAAACGCCAATTACTTTTTCGCCCGGAATTGGGTTGCAGCATTTTGCCAGCGAATAGGAGATGTTGTCTTGTGTCTCTTTTAAAATAAATGGCCTTTTATTGTCGATTTTTTGTGTCGAATCTTCAGTTTTATTCTCTCCTTTTTTCTTATTCCCGAATGTAATATTCCAATATTTTACCAATTTATTTTCCGATTTTTTACCCAGAATTTCATCGATATTTTTCAAATCGATAAATCCCATTCCCAATTCGGAATATAACTGCTCTTTATTGTTCAGGTTAAAATGGCCAATTAATTTTTTCAGATTGTTCGACGTAATTGGGGCATTTGCTTTTTTCATGGTCTCTTCAACCATCAACCTTCCCTTTTCGATGTGTCTGTTTTTTTCGAGTTTAAAAGCAGCCTTAATTTTACTACGCGCTTTTGCCGAGGTTGTAAATTTTAACCATTCGAGTTTTGGTGTCTGGTTTTCGGAGGTTAATATTTCAATTTGGTCGCCACTTTGTAGAACATGACTAATGGGAACGAGCCTTAAGTTTATTTTTGCTCCAATGCATTTATTTCCGAGGTCGGTATGAATTTCGTATGCAAAATCGATTACCGTTGAGTTTTGCGGCATCGAAATCATATCGCCTTTTGGCGTAAACACATTTATCTCGGTTCCATATAAATTGAGTTTAAAGTCGTCTAAAAATTCAAAGGCATCGGTGTCGGGATTTTGCAATACGTCGCGTATTCTTTCGAGCCATGTTTCCAGCTCTTTTTCGTATGTGCTAATATCTTTGTAGCGGTAGTGGGCAGCAAATCCACGGTTGGCAATTTCGTCCATTCTTTCGGTTCGAATCTGCACTTCAACCCATTTCCCTTCGGGGCCCATTACTGTAACGTGTAACGACTCGTAGCCGTTTACTTTGGGCAGGTTAATCCAGTCGCGAATCCGGTCGGGTTTTGGTTTGTAAATATCGGTTACAATAGATAATACATCGAAACATTGTCGCTTTTCCGAAATATCGGGTTTCGCTTTTATAATTATCCGAATGGCAAGAATGTCGTAAATTTCGTTAAAGGTTACCCCTTTCTTTTGCATTTTCTGCCAGATGGAATAACTGGTTTTTAACCGGTGTGTTACTTCACAATCGAAATTGTGCTCGGCAAGCTTCTCCTTTATCGGTTTTATAAATTTGTTTACCAGATAGTTTCGTGTTTCTTCCTGGTTATGAAGGAGATAATTAATTTGATTGTACTCTTCGGGATGTTTGTATTTAAAACTTAACTCTTCCAATTCCGATTTTATGGTGTACAACCCCAAACGGTGAGCAAGGGGAACATAAAGGAAAAGTGTTTCGCCGGCAATTTTAACTTTTTTATGCGGCAACATCGAGTCGAGGGTACGCATATTGTGCAAGCGGTCGGCAATTTTTATAAGAATAACCCGAACATCGTCGGAGAGGGTCATTAATATTTTCCGAAGTGTTAGTGCCTGTTTCGAATCGAAATCGCCCGAAAGCTTTGTTAATCCGTCGACAATAGTAGCCACTTTCTTCCCGAACATATTTTCAATATCCGACAGGCGGTACTCGGTGTCTTCAACAACATCGTGAAGCAATGCCGAAACAATTGAAGTGGCTCCAAGCCCTATGTCTTTGGCAACAATTTTTGCCACGGCAATGGGGTGAATAATGTATGGCTCGCCCGATTTTCGTTTTATTCCGTCGTGTGCAGCATTTGCAAACCGAAACGCTTTTTCGATTCGTGCAATGCGCTCATCGTCGAATTTATTTCGAATCTCTTTTAAGAAATCTTCGTAACGGTCTTCGATGTGCCTTATTTCTGCTTTTGTAAAATGTTGCACGTTAACTCCTTTTTCTTATTTGTGTTTGTTCATTCAAAAGTTGTTTTGCCAAAAACGTTGTTCTGCATTCCCAAAATTCATATCAGGGTTAAAAAACCCAGTATTATTAACGAAAATCCAATTACATTTTAAACAACTTTATTTACTTTTTATAAACATGAAAATCGCCGGGCAAAATATCCTGAATATATAGATTCTCCCCAATGCCTGCATTTTCACCTGCTAAAATATCACTTTTTTTGTCTCCAATCAAAACCGACTGTGCCGGATTAATATGAAATTCGTCAATCGCCTGCAAAATCATTCCTGGTTTTGGTTTTCGGCAATTGCAGTCTCCGGTAATTTCGGGATGGTGCGGACAATAATATGTTTTTGTTATCTCAATTCCTTTTCTCCTGAATTGCGTTAACATCCAGTTGGTTAGTTTTTCGTAGTCGGCAACCGAATACAGTTTGCGTGCAATTCCTGCCTGGTTGGTAATTATAAAAATTAAAAATCCTTTTTCCTGATACTCTTTTATAAGTTCAAAAATGCCATCGATAAATTCGAAATCTTCAATTTTGTAGATGTAGTTTTTTTCAATATTTATCGTTCCGTCGCGGTCGAGGAAAAGAGCTTTACGTTTCATCGGATTCAAAATTTAGGAAATCGGTTTGTGCCTGTTTGTACGATTCGGGAATACCAATATCGAGAAAATAACTGTTAAACGGAATTCCGAAGAACTGTTTTTCGTTACATTGTGCCATTAAGAAATCTTCCTCGAAAGAGAACTTTTCGGGAAAACGGAGTTGCATAAACGAGCTGTTTTTTATTAAATAAATACCGCCGTTAATTAATCCTTCCCCGACATTATTCTGTTTCTCAACAAATTTTACAATTCTGTTTTCCCCGGAGATTTCAATCGTTCCGAACCGCGAAACATCATCTATTTTGCGCAAGGCAATTACTAAATCGGCCTGTTTTTCAACAGCCAGATTTTCCATCTCAGCAAAAGAGACGGGAAAATATGTATCGCCATTTAAAACAAATGTAAAATTCTCACGAGCCTGTTTTAGCGCATTTAATATTCCTCCTCCTGTTCCAAGCGGGTTTTCTTCAACTGCGTACGAAATTTTCATTCCCATAAAACTATCGCCAAAATAGTCGGAAATAATTTTGTGTTTAAATCCAACGGCAAGAATTATATGTTCGAAATTCTCTTTTTTGAGGTTGCTGAGCAGGTAGTGCAAAAATGGTTTGTTATTTATAAGTGCCATTGGTTTTGGCCTGTCGTTAACAACCGATTTCAATCGCGACCCCATTCCTCCGGCCAATATTACAGCTTCACGTTTCATTAAGTTATCTGTTTTATTTCGAGAAAAGTTGCTGCTCAACAATTTTCGGTTTAGTTGCTATGCTCTCTTTTATTCTATTTGCAATCATTGTTTACTTCCTTTTAAACCGTCCAGCTGCTCAACCCATTTTTGGTAAACTGATAAGGAGATACGGAGCCACCAAATGAATTCAGGGTTTTTATTACTTCGAACCGGGTGTTTCCGGGGCAGTAAAAAAACATAAAACCACCACCACCGGCTCCCGAAATCTTTCCTCCCGTAGCACCGGCTTTGCGTGCCTTATCGTAAATTTCATCAATGGTTTTATTCGAAATTCCCTGTGCAAGCTGTTTCTTTACCTGCCACCCTTCGTGTAAAATTTCGCCAATGCTGTTTAAATCCGACTTTAAAATAGCCTCCTTAATCGACAAGGCAATTTGTTTGGTATTGTGCATGGCATTTATCGACAAAGTGTTGTTTTGCTTAATGCTTTGTTGCTGCTTTTCGATTATAGTTGCCGACAATCTGCTGGTGCCCGTGTAGTAGAGAACCAAATTGTAGGCAAGCTCGTTTAAAACACTGCTTTTAATTCGTAACGGATTAACAATTACCTTATCGTTATCGTAAAATTCCATAAAATTTACACCGCCAAAAGTTGCTGCGTACTGATCTTGTTTACCGCCTGCATAACCCAAATCGATGCGTTCTATTTTATATGCCAGTTGAGCAATATCGTATTCTCCCAACGGAATTTTTAACCACTCGACAAAAGCCCCCACAACAGCAGTTACCAGAGTGGACGATGAACCCAGTCCCGAGCCGGCAGGTGCATCGACAAAAGTTATGAGTTCGAATGCGAGTTTTTGTTTCGTGAAATCGTTAACAATCCGGTTGTATATTCCTTTTAGTAAATCGAGTTCTCCGTTAAACGGCAGCTTTTCTGTTGATTTGAATTCAACCTTCTCGCCACGGTCGACCGCGTTTATAATAATCTTTCCATCGTTGCGCGGAATAATTGTTGCGTAGGCAAACAAGTTAATTGTGGTGTTAAGTATTGCACCTCCATAAATGTCGGAATAGGGCGAAACATCGGTACCACCACCTGCAAGACCAAGTCGTAACGGAGCTCTACTTCTGATTATCATTATTTTCTGTTTTATTATAAACCTCTAATATAGTTGAAATCATTCCCGACCACGAGAATTTTTGCTTTTCTTTTTTAATATTCTCAACAAACTGCTCTTTTCGTTCATTTTCGAAAAAATCGATAAGCGCATTGGCAATCGATTTTGGGTCGGGATTAGTAACATAACCAATTTTCCCATCGGGAATAATCTCCGACAGTCCACCAACATTGGTAACCAACATTGGCTTGTTAAAGTGATATCCAATTTGAGTAACTCCACTTTGCGTTGCCGATTTATAGGGCTGTGCAACAAGGTCGGCTGCACAAAAATAGTTCTTCACTTCGTCGTCGGCAATGAAATCGGTTTTCAGAATAATGTGTTCCGAAAGATTTAATTTCTCAATTAACTCGTGGTAGGGTTTTGAGTCGGAATAGAACTCGCCCGCAACAATTAATTTTACAGGAAATTTGCGAAGTCTGTTGTCGGCAAAAGCTTCAAGCAACCAGTCGAGTCCTTTATAATCGCGAATAAAACCAAAAAATAAAATATACCTGAATTGTGGGTCTAACCCTATATTTTTTAGCGCACTGTTTCGCTCCAAAATCTCTCCGAAATTATCGAACAACGGATGCGGATGCAACTTTACCGGAATATCTTTTCTGAATTTATAGATGTCGTTTTCAACACTTTTCGACATTGGAACAATTCCGTCGATGCTATTCATAAAATAGGTGGTAAGCATTTTATCGCCAATCCGTTTTTCGTGTGGAATAATATTATCGGCAACACAAATTACTTTTGTGTGCTTATTTTTTCTAATAATGCGGGCAATTGTTCCTAAACTCGGAGCAATAAACGGAATCCAGTATTTTACAATTACAAAATCGGGTTTCTCCCTTTTTATTCTGCGTCCGGTTTTCAACCAGTTGAACGGATTTACCGAGTTAACAGAACGGGTAATTGTTAAATCTTTCGGTTTTTCCCAATCGGCAAATTGTGTTTTCCCGGGAAACAGAATATTTGGATACTGAACTGTAAACGTCTCAATATCAACACTATTCCCTACATCAGCAAACTCTTTTGCCATTCGTTCGTTAAACGCTGCCAACCCTCCTCTAAAAGGATATGCTGTACCAATCAGTTTTATTTTCTTCAAATTTCCGTTTTTTTGAGTTTCTCGACTACAAATTTATCAATAGGGAAAGAAAAATCATCAGGATTAATCGATTTTATTTTCTCCCACCTAAAACTCTGATTTCCATTTTCCATTTTTTCAAAATCGAATGGTTTCTCCGAGATTTTAAATTGAAGTGGTTCATTCAATTCGGCGATATAATAAATGCTGATTAGTTGCGTATCTTCGTAAAAAAGAGCTTTCTGGTAAAAGTCGGTCGTATAAAAATGACGGATATTTTTCAGTTCCTGCCCATTGCACTCTTCTCTTAATTCGCGCTTTAAACAGTCAATTGTTCCCTCTCCAAATTCTAATCCCCCTCCGGGGAATTTTGTCATTTTTTCTCCCAATTGAAATTCATCGGAAATTAAAACCTCTCCGTTTTTATTGACAATAATACCATAAACGCGAATTGTAAAATTTATTAACTTCTTCATTGTTTTTCACTATTAACCGACTAAAGTCGGATTATTAATTTTTATTGTCTCAAAAGCCCATTTGATGGGCACTTTTATTTCAATTTCAAAACAGACCCCCGATTTATATCAACTTTAATTGAAGTTGACCGGGAGGTTCGCCAACCTGAACTTTATATGCCCGGCTGGTACTTCGAAGCAATTCTACCATGTCGAGCATACTTATAAGGTGTATCCTTATTAATGAGGCAACAACTGAGAATGCTTTCTTTGTTTGTGCTATTTTTTGAATAACTGTCATTAATAATTGGGCAATAAGAGTACACCAAACCTGTGTTCTTATAGCATTTTCATTTTCTCCATAAAAATAATGCAACTGAAAGTTCTGCTTCATTTTCTTGAACAGCAGTTCTATACCCCAGCGTTTTTTATATAGAAAAGCAACCTCTTCGGCAGTGATATCAAAATTGTTGGTCAGGAACTCAAAATATCTATTCTTTTCATCTTGGTAACATACTTTCCGCAAACGGATTTTTTTTGAAAACTTTCGATTGCCTTTTCCCATTTTCATCTTCGGGATGGTATGTAAGCTCAATAACCTCGTCACTGAGGACTTTGGCCTGCCCTTTCTTCCGGTAATGTTTCCGGGTTACTTCAATAACTTCATATACCGCATTCTTTTTCAGACGGGTAACAAAGTAGACTTGTTGGTTGGTCCATAGAGCAAACTGATGGTAATAATTGTAGGCTTTGTCGAACACTATCATGCTGTGCGATATCAGTTCCAGACTTTTCAGAAAGTTCTTATCATGAACTTTTGCTGCTGTAATTTTCACAAATCTACCTACTGATTGTACCGCATCAATAAGCATATGAACCTTTAGCCCACCTTTCTTTTTGCCATCTCCTTTGGGGTTACGACCAACTCCTTTTAAAATATCGCTAAACAATCGAATTGTTGTTGAATCGATTAAAAGGACTTCTTTGAATGTCAGTCCATAAGTTCGGCTGTCCGACAAAAAAGATTTGTACTTATCTACTAATGAAAAATACAAATCTTCAAAAAATTGGTTATCCCGGTTTCTTAATCCATCACTGGCAGTACTTTTGGCAGGTGCTTTTTCCAAGCCAAGGTGGTTTAATTTTCCTCCCATAGCACGCAGCCCTTCACATGTTTCTGTCATCGAATCACATCTACTCAAAATCCCGAACAGCATTGAGATTAGATGTGTCCTGGTTTTAAAAGCTTTATAATAACGGTCGCTATCGTTTGCTTTTATTATCGATGATATGTTGACTTTGTTTACCAAATTAAGTATTTGTTTAAAAATCGGCTGTCCGACAAATTTTATTTCTGTATTTTTATCCATGTTGTAAAGTGTTTTTCGCAAAAATCAATTTACAACTTTGAAGGGAAACCGAAAAGGGAGTACCTTCTTTATTTTTTTTAGTCGGACACTAGTGATTGTTTTTATATCTCACAATGAAGTTGTTTTGCCACTAAAACCAATCCCGATGTACTTCTGGATTCCTCTCGAAATTCCACTTTAACTTTAAACAACTTCAATTACTATGTCACAATTATACTCAATCTTTTTTTGTTTTTTGGCTCAATAAAAAAAATAAGAGGTGAAGGCAAAGCAATCTGTTAAAAAGGGTCTGCTGAAAAGCTCAATGATTAAAGACGACACTCAGAGTTGGATTAGCTAACGAATAATTTTTACTATTCAGAAAAGCAGTTTATACTAAACTTTGCTGTCTTCGAAAACTTGGCATATTTATCTTAATTCACAACAAAGTAAAAAACCACAAGTTATATAGATTATCCTAAATTTACAGCTCTGCGCACATTTTACTTTAAACAATTCTTAAAGAAGCCGTCTTCAAATAGTTTTGCGCTGATAACATCTCCAACTTTGAAGATACTGGGGTCGAAATGGTTATTTATTAATGAAGAATCGACTGCGGTTATCTTAAATTCGGTGCGGCGGTTTGCTGCATGTTGTTGTTCTGTGCAATTAACTCCATCGGCACATTCGTTTACCAGTTGTGTTTCGCCATAGCCCTTGGCTGTAATTCGTAAAGGACTTATTCCTTGCATTACAATATACCGCACTGCTGACTCTGCCCTTTTCTGCGATAATTCCATATTATATTCGTACGAAGCCCTTGAATCTGTATGTGAAGATAACTCTACTTTTATGGGATATTGTTTCATAATATGCACTAAATTATCCAAAGGGGCTTCGGCATCTTTACGAATAAACCACTTATCTAAATCGTAATAAATATTTTTTAGCGTAAACTTTTGGTTCACACTTAATTTAGCCAGCAATAAATCTTTCGGCACACTAAACTCCTTAGCTCCGGATTCAGGTGTACGAAACGATGTACAGTCGTAAATGTAACCATCTTTCATTGCTTTAACTATATATGGAAGGTCGTAATCTAAACCTGTTTCAAAATATCCCGATTCGTCGCTTTTTAGAATAACAACATTATCAGATGTAGGATTGAACATAAATACTGTGGCTTCATTTATTGGCTCGTTTGTGGACAATTCTTTTACATAACCACCAACCATTAAATCCGAATTGGGAAGAACAGGAGCTACTACCTTTTTCTTATTGCTATATCGCAAACCCCTAAATGCGTAAATATCATCGGAACCTTTCCCGTCAGGCCTGTTTGAGCTAAACAATCCCTCTTCTAAATTGTCAGAAAACAAAACTCCAAAATCATCATACGATGAGTTTAATGGTTTTTTTAGATTGTAAGGAGTTGACCATTCGCCATTTTTTAGATTTGTTTGGAAAATATCTAAACCTCCAAAACCCATTAAACCATCGGATGAGTAAAAGAGCGTTGAATCGTTTGCCCAATATGGAAAAACTTCATTTCCCTTAGAATTTATTTTTCCTCCCAAGTTAACAGGTTCTCCCCATTTATTGTTTTCGAGTGTACAGATATACAAATCTGAACCACCATAACCTCCCGGCATATCAGAAGAAAAAATAATTTGATCGCTATTAGCAGAAAGGGTAGGATGCCCAACAGAATATTGATTACTGTTTAAAAAGAATTGCTTAAACTTCATTCTTTTCCCCTTTTCAATATTTGCATAGAATATTTTTAACAAATAGGTTCTAATTCCTTTTTTCTCTTTTTTACCCTCTTTACGAACTGTTCTTGTTACGTAAACACTTTTATTGTCGGAGGAGATAAAAGCCGGTCCATCGTGGTACGTTTGGTTAAAATGCTTTTTCATTATTTTTGGCGATGACATAGCACTCCAAAAACTATCAAAATTATTGGGCTGTGTGGAATAAATATTCAGATACCCTGAATTGGTCCATCCGTAAACATTATTGTCTAACAAATCTAACCAACGGTCGGACGAGAAAATAATGCTTTTATTGAAAATAGCAGGTCCAAACTCGGAATATTTAGTATTTATATTTTCAATATTTTTCACCTCTGCCATTTCCGGAAGCTCCAACCATGGCTTAATATCAATGCAATACTGATAATAATTGCCTGCACTTAAACTGTCGGGGTAAGCTGTATTGAAAGTATTAAAAGCTTCGGCGGCACGGTCGTATTGCCCCAAACAACGCAGTGCTTGTCCTAAATAAAAATAATTAATAAGGTCTGTGTTTTCAAATGCTACTGCCTTTTCGTACCAAAAACGGGCTTCGGCAACGTTGTTGGTAAACCTATAGCAGTCGGCTATTTTTTGTGTGGCTTCTTGTTTTTCTAAATTACTTCCCGAATCTATCACTTTCTGATAGTAGGGTATTGCCTCTGAATATCTAAAAAGCTCAAATAACCTATTTGCCTTTTTTATTTGTGAACTTCCTTGAAGATTGAAAACAAATGCAAGAATCACAATCAAAAATATACTGTTTCGTTTCATGTGTTTATAATTTTTTACAGCATAGACGCAGAGACGCGAAGGGAACTTTAATTCCCGGTGTAAATCCGGAACAAGATATCTCCTTATGCGCCAAACCTCTTTGCCATGGATGTTTCATTCTACTAAATTTCTATCTGTTTAAAATCGATTAAAAATATCTTGGAGTTTTCATCCTCTTTTTTGTCGATATATCGAATCCCAAACGTAACTCGTGCGACCCTTTATTATAAAGCAGAAGTTCGTTCATATATAAATCGAAGGAGTATCCCAAGCGTAAATAGTCGGTTAGTCTGAACTCGGTAAGAAATGCAACGGTTTTTATGGTGCGGAACGAAATACCTGCCCAAAAGACGTTACCAAAAAGGAAACTAGCGTTAAAGTCCATCTGGAACGGGGCGTTCTTTACATATTTTGCCAATACCGAGGGGCGAAAAACAATTTTGTCGTTCAACGGAATTGCCATCCCCGACATGGCATAGAAATGACGCGCTAAACGCGAGAATGTAGTCTTGCTGTCCACCTCTCCTACTCCATATTCGTTCTCCAATAGCTGTTTTGAGGAGAGCCCTGCATAGAATCTTCGCGACTGGTAATAAATTCCGATGTTGGCATCGGGAGTAATTTTCTGCACGTCCTGCGGATAGAACTCGTAATCGGTGTTTTCCGTTTTTATAGCAGCCCAATTGAAATTGAAGTACTTTATTCCGACCTGAATACCAAATGAAAACCAGCCATTTTTGGTACGAATACGGTACGAGTAAGTCCCCATCACTCCCTGATTTATTGATGGACCAATGACATTTCGATAAACATAACCACCAAGACCAACATTGCTGTTCTCTATTAATCCGTGCGCCGAAAAGATAATTACTTTGGGTGCTCCCTCAATACCTACCCATTGGTAGCGGTCGAGTATATCGACGGTAAATATCTGCCGACTGCCCGCATAGGCAGGATTAATTACAAGTTTATTAAACATGTATTGCGTAAATAGCGGGTCTTGCTGGGCTGATACGGCGAAAGTACCAAACAAAAATAGTACTACTAAGATTTTCTTCATATTATTAAAAATAAAATGTGCTTTATATCTCAAACCTAATGTTTCTTTTCTATAAGAAATTCTTTCGTTTGTTTTTTTTATAATACTCATCTTTCTCATTTTAATTACTCCCTTTAATTTGAACCCAACCCGAATAAGATTTTACTCCGGAGAGTGTTACCACAAAATAGTAGGTGCCATCAGGGAGTAACTTCCCTTGTTCATTTTCCCCAAACCAGACAATATTTACATTATCGTAATGGTTCAGTTCATTTACTTTATCGCCCCAGATATTAAACAACCTAACAACATTGTCGGGAAATTTCTCTATTCCGCGAATGGTCCATGAATCGTTAACTCCATCGCCGTTAGGTGTAAATGCATTATAAATTCCTACCAAATCTTCTACATTATCTACAACATAAACTGTTTTTGAATCGAATACAGAACAGCCAGTATTTATATCGGTCACTTCAACCTCAAATTTTGTTGTTCCCGACAGATTTTCGGTTTCGGTGAATCCCGATTTATCGTTTTTCACAAGCGAAACAGGCTCCCACTGATAATAATAACGCCCCGAGCCATTTTTCACAACCACATTTAACTCGGCTGATGTATTCACATAAATTGAATCATCGGGGCCAACATCGACCAACAACTGCGGATAAATTGTCAGAACAATTTCATCTGTAATAGTATCTAAAGAGGAAGTGCCTTCGCCCACAATCTCCATTTTCAGTATCACTTCACCGGTTTCGGTATCGGCAGGTACATAAGTTGGCGATAATGTATTTGCATTTTCCAGTGTTCCATTACCGTTAGTTGTCCATAAAACAGAGCTGTACCAATAGGCAGATGCCCCAACTACCTGAATTGGCTGATTAAAACAGGTCGAGATATCGGGACCGGCATTAATTGTCATAACCACAGAGAATGGCACAGTTACTGTTCCCGAAGCAACCGAACTTAATCCCTCATTGTCAACTACATAATAACTTACTACTGAAGATACTGCACCATCAATCGGGTCAATCTCAATATCGGAAAGTGGTTGCCCTGTTGGAGTAGTTTGAACACTTATGCCTTCTACAGGTATCGTAGTATATGTTATTCCAGAAACCGAAATACTGATAACATTTGTTGGCATACTAGTAATTAATAATGATGCTATTATTCCATCAATATCAGACCCACTAAAACTATTTGCCAAGACTGTTACATAATTAGTTCCACCCGGGTTTTCCGGACTTGCCATTGTGCTTACTCCAGCAACTGGAGGATTATTAACCGATGTAACGGTAATTTCTAATGTTGCAGTATCGGTTAATGAACCATCGCTGCTGGTATAGGTAATTACTGGTACCGATCCGGAATAATTCGCAACCGGTATAAAACTGTAGCTTCCATCTGAATTGACAACTATGGTTCCAACATTGGATATGATTGCGGTGTTACCTGCGGTATAAATAGTAGCATCTCCTTCAATAACAAATTGTGTTACTGTCAATGCTGTACCTTCTATATCGGTGTCATTACTTAATACATTTCCGTTTACAGGAGTATCTTCCGGAGCTGTGGCAATATCATTGATTGCAACAGGGGCATCGTTAACCGGAGCAACCGTTACAACTACTGTATCTGTAACACAAAGTGAACCTGGGTCACAAACCTCATAGATTAAGGAGTCGCTTCCATAATAATCTGCGAGTGGAGTATAAGTTACTGTTCCATCTCCATTATCGGTAAATGTTCCGCCACCTGTTCCTGTATTTCCGTTGGGGAAACTTATTGTTAATAGGTCGCCATCAACATCGATATTATTATCATCTAAATCTATCGATATAGCAGCGCCATCCTCATCCATTGTTGCTGCTTCGTTCCCTCCTGTTGGAGCATCGTTTACCGGAGTTACGGTTATGAAAATAGTATCGTTTACACATTTGGCAGGAAGAGGTGTTCCATCATCACAAATCTCAACAATTACGGTATCTGCTCCATTGAGATTCAAATCTGGTATATAGGTATATGTTCCATCAGAGTTTATTACTATGCTTCCATTATTGGGCCCGTAAATAGGATTTGTAGTTACAACTAAGTTACCATCAACATCGCTATCGCCACCATCTGTAACATCGCCGTTAACCGGAGTGTCTTCAGATGTTACATCATTTTCGTTATCTACTACCGGCGCATCATTTACCGGGGTAATTGTAATGTCTAAAGTAGCATCGTCTGTATCGGTGCCGTCACTTAATGTATAAGTGGTTTGCGGTACTGGACCATTGTAATTAGAGGCTGGAG
>JALUZN010000502.1 GCA_027011835.1 Draconibacterium sp.
GCCAAACACCATCATATAAAGAAGAAAAATTAAATCGCCTTTAAAATTGAGGTTTTCGAACCATGGAAACCAACCCGTACCATTTAAAATAGGAATAAACATTAAACTTGTAACCGATGCTGTAATTGCAAAAGCCGGCCCAAGATGCTGCATCCACCCATGGTTAATTGCCGTTCTCTTACTGTACAGTTTTACGATATCAAGAAAATTCTGATAAGCAGGTGGTCCAACTCTATTTTGAACGCGGGCTGTAATTTTACGAACAAAACCACCATAAAATACACCAACTACAAAAGCCAGAAATACGGTGGCTAAAAATCCTAATATTGTTATCCAAATGTTCATATTCCGATGTGTAAATATTCAGTAGATTATAAAAATATCTGTTTTGAAAATAGTATAAGAATAACCAAAAACACAATTACATAAAGTGCGTATGTTTGACCATTCCCTGTATAAAATCTCCTTAAAAAGTTAAAAAACGACTCCAATCCTTCGCCCAAATGGTTATAATAAAAGTCCATTGTCCTTTTCATTACCGGTTCAATGGCCCTTTCGAAAGGCTTATAAAAATCGACAGCGTAAGTTAAATTCTCGTTCTCGGTTGGTATCTCTCCCGATGTATGAATATCTTTTGTTGTAACGTACCGTGTACGTTTTCTGTTCCACAAAGCAAGGTAGATAAATGCCAGTATAAAAATGGTTCCTATTGCACTAATTATCGACATTGTATCGACATGATCGCCCCAGCCATTACTGAGTACAGTCATGCTCCAATCAACAGTTCCCATTCCGAGAACTTCCATTCCTTTCGCAATAGGGTCGAAAAGCAATCCCGGGAAAACGCCGAAAACAAATAACAACGCTGCCATAAGAACCATTGGGATAACCATTGTTGCAGGAGCCTCTTTTACGTTCTCAAACTCCTTCTCTTCCTGCCCGAGGAAAATGCCAAAAAGGAAACGGTAACAGTACAAAAATGCTGCTGTTGAACTGAGGAATGCCATAATAACTAAAAAGTAGTGGTCGGAAACAATTAACGATTCGTAGAACATCCATTTCCCAACAAACCCTGCCAGTGGAGGAATACCTGCTAACGCAATAATACTTATTAGTGCAGCAAGAAAGGTCCACGGCATTTTTCGAATAAGTGCTCCCAGTTTGGTCATATCGGTTGTACCGGTTTGCCGTTCAACCGCACCAACAACCAAGAACAGAGTTCCTTTAAATATAGTATGAACAACTGCAAGAAAGAGTGCTGCCATTACCGAAAGTTTTGTGCCAACAGCAAGTCCCATTACAATATACCCCAATTGACCAATTGAGGAATATGCCAACAACTTTTTAGCATCGGTTTGAATTACTGCATAAAATGTTGCCATAACACCTGTAATTGCGCCAAGCCAAGCTAAAACATTGCTAATGTAAAATGTATTTGTTCCGAATGTACTGCTGTTTGCGAAAACGGAAATCAATACAATTCCCATTCCGAAGATTCCCATTTTAGAAAGAAGACCGGAGAAAACGGAAGTGTACGACATTGGCGAGTCGGAATAGGCACGCGGTGCCCAAACATGCAACGGCATTACGGCTGCTTTTACTCCAAAAGTAATAAGGAGTAAAATACCCACCATTGTTTGTTGCTGAATGGCAAAACCCGAGAAATGAGAAACCAAATCGGAGATAAGAACGGTTCCCATTTGTGCTTTCATAAAAACGATGGCAAGCAGCATTGAATAGCCGCCAACAGCACTAAATATCATATATTTTATTCCTACCCGTCCTTCACTTAATCCCTGATAAACAACAATAAGGAACGACGACCAGGTCATAATTTCCCAGAAAATAAAAAGTGAAATAAAATCGCGGCTAAAAATAATTCCCATCATTGCCATAATGGAAAGCATAAAATTAAGATAAAAATATCCAAGCCGGTCTCGCCCTTTCATATACGAAATTGAGTAAAGCAAAACGAGTGATGAAAATCCGAGGATTAATGCACCGAATATCCAGCTGTAACCATTAATTCCCATGCTCAGATGCATTCCTCCGAGGACAAAGTCGAAATTATCGGCTGTGCCGGTTCCCGTAAAAAAAAGTACTGCGGCGGCAACTGTTGCAACAAAAGCTGTTACTCCCGAAAGCAAAGGTTTTATCTGGTTCAGCAAAAACGAGAGAACTCCTCCGGCTAACAAAATCAATATAATTAATACTATGTTGTTCATCGTAAACAAATTTCAGATTAATATTAATGCCCCACAGAGAGAACATTCGAAATATAAGCTCCTTTATCTAATAATGTATCGGCCGCCCGGTGAATAAAACCGGTAATAATATCGGGATAAAACCCTACCAGCAATATTACCACTGCCAAAACGGTCATAGAAAAATACCCGCCAAAAGTTGGTTTATGAACCACCTCTTTATCGGTAGGTTTTCCAAAATAGAGTTTGGCAACCACGCGGAAATAATAAACTATTTCGACGATTGAAACCAGTAGAATTATTGCCACAAGAGCAAGCATCGATTCGTCGGCAGCAGCAATAAGAATGTACAATTTGCTCCAGAACCCTGAAAACGGCGGCAAGCCAACAATTGCAAAAGCTCCTATCGAAAAGAGAAATCCCATATAGGGAAATTTCTTGCCAATTCCCGACAACCCTTTAATATCTTTTGAAGTAGAATTATACACAAAAAAGCTACCCGACATAAAAAGCAAGCTTTTAATTATGGCGTGGTTAAACATCAGAAACAGAGCGCCAAAAACGGCCTCTTTTGTGCCAATTCCGAATGCAATTAAAACAAACCCCATTTGCCCAATTGAAGAGTAGGCCAGCATTCGTTTAAGATTGGTCTGTTTCATGGCAGCAAACTCGGCAATTATAAGGGTAATTATTCCCATTATTATAAGGTACTGATAAGCGCCCTGAATATCGAAAAGGGTAAAAATTACGCGAATCAGCGAATAGACTCCGGCTTTAACAACAAGCGCGGCAAACGTTGCGCCTACCGGACTTGGTGCTTGCGAATAAGCATCGGGAGCCCAACCGTTAAGCGGAAACATTTCGGCTTCAATTCCAAGTCCTGTTAAAAAGAGAATAAGAATTGTAACTTTCATTCCTACAGGAACGGTATGCATTCGCTCGGCAATCATTGCCATATTTAACGTGCCCACCTGTGTATATAATAAAAGAATAGCAAGCAACATAAAAGTTGATGCAAGCGAACCAATCAGCAGGTATTTAAAACCGGCTTCGGCACCATCGCGGTCGCGGTAAAACGATGTTAACGAGTACGATGCAATAGCGGTAATTTCCATAAAAACGAACATATTGAAAATATCGCCGGTAAGTACCACGCCCACCGAGCCGGTAACCAACATCATAAACAGTATGTAATATTTTAGTGCAGGTTCGTTATCGACCTTTTTAAAGCGGTAGCTGAAAATCCAGATTAGTGTGGCCATAAAAACCATTAACGAAACCAAAAACCCTGTAAACTGACTAAAAACGAGGTTTATTCCCCACGGAGCCTGCCAACCGGCAAGTGTTTCAATAATTGGTTGCCCGGTTTCTGTAACGCGTTGCATAAGTACAACCGAAACAAACAACAGGTACGTTAAAACAACTCCCGGAATAATCCTTACCAACTCTCTGTTAACTTTTGCAAGCAGCGGCATCAGAAACGCGGCCAGCAAAGGCAATGCAATATAATGTACCGGACTTATTACCATTTCAATGATTTTATATGATCTATTCTTGCAGTATGATGATGACGATATAAACGAATTACCAGCGAAAGAGCCACTGCAGTAACTCCAAACCCGATAACAATTGCCGTAAGAACCAGTGCTTGCGGAACGGGGTCGACCATTGCCGTACCCTGATTAACAAGTTCAATTCCTTTTTCAGAAAAAATAGGGGCAGTACCTCCTTTAATGAAGCCCACTGCAATAAATAGCAGATGAACTCCCGCATCGATTATCGACAAACCAATTACAATTTTAGTGAGGTGTTTTTTTACCAAAACGGCATATAAACCAATCAGTATTAGTCCTATGGCCGAGCCATAAACTCCTACCGAAATAATTTTATTATAAAGAATCGGATCCATTATTTTTCAGTTTTAAAGTTCAGTAATGTTTCTAATACTCCGGTTAGTTCGGCAGCTACTTTAAATCCAACAGCAATGTAAATCAGGGGTATTACACCTCCCGAAATAAGGTCGTTTAAAGTTCCTGTTCCCAAAACATTTTCGAGGAAAGTGGCTCCTGAAATCAGGCCCCAAATACCCACCGATACGAATAATATTCCGGCAACCGACTCAACCCAGGTTAATACATTATGACTAACGTGATAATCTTTATAAGCCATAAACATTAACAGGAATCCGGAAGCTATAATTGCTCCGCCCTGAAATCCTCCTCCGGGAGTTAGATGCCCGTGAATAAAAACATAAGCACCCAAAACCAAAATGGCCGGGAAAATTAATTTGGCACCGGTTTGCAGCAGTTGCGACGAATTTTTCAAAATCATCACATCGTGTTCGCCTCTCTTTTTTCTGCGATATAAGATGCTTGCCAGCCCCGATGCGGCCAGAAAAAGTACAGTTACTTCGCCAAGCGTATCGAATCCGCGATAGTTAACAACAATGGCAGTAACAACATTGGCCACCGATAATTTTTCAACTGTATTATTAAGGTAGTATGCACCAACAGTTTCCTGCTGTTTTATATCTCCCATTCTCGATTCGCCAAAATTAATCTGCGAAAATGTGTCGGCCAGCACCCAGCCCACAACAACCAGTAGTAATAGTATAAAAGCTCGTTTCATTTTTCAAATAAATTTTAGCAATTACTTAGTTTCTTCTTCTCTATCGGGTTCTTTATTTACCGGAATTTCATCTTCGCGCCGCGAAGTGTTGCGTATGGTTATTACAAAAATTATTGTAGTAAGCGCAATTCCAATGGCGGCTTCGGTTAAAGCAACGTCGGGGGCCTGCATAATAAAAAAGTAGATGGAGAGCACCAAACTTATAACTCCGGTAGCAATTACCGCATAAAGCAAATCTTTCTGAACAACAGCATAAATAGCAGCCGCCAGAATAATAATAGCCAGTAGCGAAAAAAAGATTATATTAAATATCATAACTCTTTGTCCTCCATATCTTTATAATCCTTTTCGTAAGCGTCAATTTTTTCTTTTTGGAAAAGCGATAATCCGGCACGGTAAGCTCCGCGTGCCAAAGCGTGCGAACTTAACGGGTTCGAAACGGCAATAAAAATAATTATCACTATCATTTTAACCATCCAGTCGGGTTGTAAAAAGCCAATTCCAAGCAACATACTCATTGCTCCCAGTGTCGACGATTTTGTTCCCGCCTGCAACCGATTATAAACATCGGGCATCCGGTAAATTCCCAAAGCGCCCAGAAAAAGAAAAATACTTCCGAGCAGCACAAAAAAGGATCCTATATATTTTAGTATTTCCATTACAATGCTTTTTCTAAATATCGTGCTAAAACAATTACTCCAATAAAACCAAGTATCGCATAAACCAACGACACATCGACATAAATATACCGTTGAAAAATATATGCCAACAATGCTAAAGTAGCAGTAACAATAACCGACATAGTATCGAGTGCCACAACGCGGTCGGCTGCCGTTGGGCCTTTAATAAACCGGAGAATACCGAGTATTAATGCCAACCCGATAAATCCTAAAGCTATATATAAAACAATATTCATCTCCATACATATAGTTATTTAATTGAATATTTTAAGTAATATTTTTTCGAAATCGCCTGCAATTTCCTGCCGGGCCTCTTCCGAGTCTTCCGTTTTCACATCAACCCAATGAATAAAATATTTATTCCCAACCAAATCGACAGTAATAGTTCCCGGAGTAAGTGTTATGCTATTTGCCAATATCATTTTTGCAAAGTCGCTATTTAATTTTGTTTCAAACTCAACAATACCGGGATTAATTGGTAAACTTGGAGAAAGTACCCGGCGGGCAATATCGAAATTGGCTTTAAGCAAAGCAATAATAAAAACAAAAATGTATTTTACCATGTAAAATATACGGTGAGGCAGTAAAATGTCGAGCCCGCAACACTGAGCTGCCTTGGCAGTAATTAGCGTAACAACTAACGAAACAATAACTCCGGTAATTAGCTCGGGTAAAGCAGTAGAAGTTGTAAACCCATACCAAACGGCAAACATCAACAACCAACTATATACAAATTTCGAAATGGTTAATCCTTTTGATTGCATGTGTACTAAACTTAAGTTGCAAAATTGAAATTTTTGAAAGCACAAATATATCATTTTTTAGCGTTGTTTTTAACACATTTGCTTAATACATTCGCTAATATAGAATAAACCAAAACAAGAACATTTCGAAGACCATTCCTAACTACTGAACTTTTTATTATACAGGCATTTCCCCGTACGAATATGTATATTATTAAATTTATATGAATAAGCCATTTGAATCAAAAAAAAATAGCACTGTTTAAACCGGCAACTTTGAGACATAGCACACGACTAACTTAATACCCCATTATCAGAATTGAAAAATAGTTCAAAAAATATCATACATTCATACTCACAACAACATAGATATCAGTTTTTTATAACTATATTGCAAAAATAGATTTAAAACTTAAAACAAGTTTGCAATTATATTTGTTATACTATTTCGAGAGTTGAAGCAAGGCAAAATCGCAAGAGATTCAATTCATTCACAAAGCGATGAAGTTATTTAAAGTCAAAAGGGAATTTTCGATAGCGACAGGTTAATTTTGGCAAAGCTCGGGGTCTATATCATAGCCGGAATTATAGTCAATAACCGCTGAAGTCCAATAATTTTCAACTTCACTTTAAACAACTTCAAAATAAATGGTTCTAATTATTAACTAAAACGTAAAGATTATGAGAGTTGTTGTTTTAGGAGCAGGTATTTCAGGACATACCGCCGCCTCTTTTCTTAAGAAAAAACTGGGGAAAAAGCACGATGTTATTGTGGTTTCTCCAAGTCAGTACTACCAGTGGGTACCCTCGAATATTTGGATTGGAGTTGGCAAAATGACCCCCGATCAGATTCGGTTTAAACTAAAAAAAGTTTACGACCGCTGGGGGATTATTTTCAAACAGGCAAAAGCAACAGCTATTTATCCTGAAGGCGATACTGCAACTTCGAGCGGTTATGTTGAAATTAGTTACACTGCTGCCGACAAAATGGGCGAAACTGAAAAAGTTG
Source organism: Draconibacterium sp. (assembly GCA_027011835.1). Taxonomy (GTDB): domain Bacteria; phylum Bacteroidota; class Bacteroidia; order Bacteroidales; family Prolixibacteraceae; genus Draconibacterium. The sequence continues at coordinate 7,265 of JALUZN010000502.1, forward strand.
AGTACGACTATTTGGTTAATGCCACCGGCCCGCAGTTAAAATTTGATGCTACCGAAGGATTGGGGCCCGGAAAAAATACCGTATCAATCTGCTCGTTCGACCATGCCACACATGCCTGGGAAGAGCTGCAAAAAAGCATTGAGCTAATGAAACAAGGAAAGAAACAACGGTTTCTGATTGGCACAGGCCATCCCGGAGCAACCTGCCAGGGTGCAGCTTTCGAATATACTCTTAACATTGCATTCGAACTGAAAAAACGAAAACTTTCAGATTTAGCTGAAATAACCTGGATTTCGAACGAGTATGAAGTGGGCGATTTTGGAATGGGTGGAGCGTTTGTTAAACGCGGCGGCTACATAACATCTACAAAAGTATTTACCGAATCGGTGTTTGCCGAAAACAACATTAAATGGATTAAGCGTGCAGGCGTTAAAAAAGTTGAGCCGGGTGTTGCTCACTACGAAACGCTGGATGGAGAAAATCATACACAAGAGTTCGATTTTGCCATGTTAATTCCCGCATTCTCCGGCCCCGATATTAAAGCATACAACAAGGCCGGCGAAGATATAACTTCGGTTCTTTTTGCACCCAATAAATTTATGAAAGTTGATGCCGACTACACGCCAAAACCTTTTGAGGAGTGGAGCATTAAAGACTGGCCCGAAACGTACCAAACTCCGGCATACGAAAATATTTATGCAACAGGAATTGCATTTGCGCCACCACATCCCATTTCGAAACCAATGAAAAGCGCCAATGGAACACCTATTTCTCCGGCTCCTCCGCGTACCGGAATGCCGTCGGGCGTTACCGGAAAAATTGTTGCACTTAATATTGCCCACGCCATTAAAACCGGCAAAATGGTTCATAAACACACAGCAAGTATGGGTAAAATGGGAGCTGCCTGCATTGTGTCGGTAGGTTACAGCATGACCAAAGGGTTGGGTGCAACAATGACCGTTTCGCCCATTGTTCCCGACTGGGAAAAATATCCTGAATGGGGAAGAAACATAAATTCCACAGTTGGAGAGATTGGTCTTTCAGGCCACTGGATAAAACTATTTCTGCACTACATGTTTCTGCACAAAGCCAAAGGCTATCCCTTCTGGTGGTTGGTACCCGAATAGTTTATTTATGTTGAATTTTGAATGTTGAATATTGAATATTAAAAAATAATAAAATGGAAAATAAAAAATACAATGCAAATAAAGATGAGTTTTATCCGCCTATTCCAACCGGTTGGACAAAATTTTTCAGAACATGTTTTATCTATCAAATTTATAAATTCTTTAAATTGAACTTAAAAATAATGTTGATTGTAGTAAAAGGGCACTCGTAAAAATTACGATGCTAATTTTAAAAAAACCGTTCCCTGTTTAAAGGAACGGTTTTTTTATTTATCCCAATGCTCCGTTTAACACTTTTGTTTCGCCTGCCTTTAAATCGAGCTTCGTTTTATTCTTCCCATATATAATTTCACACGGGTTTCCGTTTAGCGATTTAATTCGCATTGTGGTTAATTTGCCATCTTTCCAGTCAATATCAATTTCAAAACCACCCCGTGCACGTAACCCCTTAATACTTCCGCTTTCCCATTCGGTGGGAAGTGCAGGTAATATTTGTAATACTCCGTTATGACTTTGCATCAACATCTCTGCAATTCCTGCTGTTGCACCAAAATTACCGTCAATTTGGAATGGCGGATGATTATCGAACAAATTCGGATGAGTTGATTTTCGAAAAAGTGCCTGAATATTTTTATACGATTCTTCGCCGTCTTTTAAACGTGCATAAAAATTTATAATCCATGCACGACTCCAACCTGTGTGGCCACCACCATGAGACAATCTGGCTTCGAGCGACTTACGTGAGGCATTCATCCATTTCGGATCGTTGGGGTTTGTAAACTCCTCGCCCGGATAAAGTGCATATAAATGCGACATGTGCCTGTGTCCCGGCTCAACCTCCTTAAATTCTTCCGACCATTCCAAAACACGGCCATCGGAACCAATTTGTGAAGGAGTTAAATTGGAAAGCATCGTTTTCAGTGTGTCAGCAAAACTTTTATCGACCCCTAAAATGGCCGATGCTTTTATTGTATTTGTAAACAGTTCGCGAATAATTTCGTGATCCATTGCCGGCCCCATACAAACAGCTGCCCGCTTTCCATCGCCATACGAGAAGCGATTTTCGGGCGACATACTCGGTCCCGAGACCAACAATCCTGTTTTTGGATTCTCAACTAAAAAATCGACAAAAAAGAGTGCGGCATTTTTTAAAACCGGGTAAGCATGTTCTTTTAAAAATTGTTTATCGCCCGAGTAGTCGTAATTCTCCCAGAAATGGTCAGTACACCAGGCAAAACCCATTGGCCACATTCCGTAACCTGTATTTCCAATCGCATCGGTATATTGCCAAATATCGGTAGTGTGATGAGCTACAACTCCACGACACCCGTAAGTCTCTTTTGCAGTAATTGCCCCGCGTTTTTGCAAACCTTCAACAAATTTAAAAAACGGTTCTTCACATTCTGCCAAATTTGTAACCAACGCCGGCCAGTAGTTCATTTGAATATTAATATTAATATGGTAGTCGGCATTCCAAGGTGGGCTTAACGACGGGTCCCAAATTCCCTGTAAATTGGCGGGTAAATCGCCAGGGCGCGACGAACTGATTAACAGATAGCGTCCGAACTGAAAATAGAGCTCGGTAAAATGCGAATCGGCAGCACCGTTTTTAATCCGCTGCAACCTTTTATCGGTGGGTAAATTCAAGGTGTCGTTTCCATTCAAAACAAAATCGACCCTGTTAAACAGGTTTTGATAATCTGAAATATGGTCTGATTTTAACTTCTTATAAGGAGTTTTGCCTGCCTTTGTAATATCGGCCTCTGCAGACTGTATTTCATCTTTTCCCCAAAAATTTGTTCTTCCCGAAATAAAAATCTCAACCTCGTCGGCATTTTTAACCAATATGGTTGAATCGGTTGTAGCAACTTTCCCCCCAACAGGTTTTACCGAAACCACCGAGGCAAATTTTGTTCCGTTACCATTAAATGCCGCAAATCCCGACATAATAATTTGAGTACCGTTTACCGAAATATGCTCAGCATCGCCCGGTCTGTCGATTGAAGTGGAAAAACTTAGTTTTCCCTTTTTCGAAGCTGTTAATTTTAATCCAATAATCTGGTCGGGTGCCGACGAAAATATTTCGCGTTTGTATTTTACTCCTCCCGATTCGAACTCGGTTGTGGCAACTGCAGTACGTAAATCGAGACTTCGTTTGTAGTTCGAGATTTTTTCTAACCCGGCAAATCGCAAATGCAAATCGCCAAGCGTTTGGTAAGTGTGTGCCCCCGTCCTCAAACGCGTTCCCATTATTTTTTCCTGTGCCAACCGGTCGCCTTCGGCATACTTTCCTTCAAACAATAGCTCACGAACGTTATCGATATTTTTTAACGCTTCCTGATTTGCACGCTTTACAGGCGCTCCTGTCCAAACCGACTCTTCATTTAGTTGAATTCGTTCGCTTTCAACACCACCAAAAACCATTGCTCCCAAACGTCCATTTCCTATGGGAAGTGCCTCGTCCCATTTATTGGCAGGTGCATTGTACCATAATTTCAACTCGCGTGGCCCATTCTCAGGAGAATAACACGATTGAAAAAAAACTGCGAAAATAATTACAACGAGAAATGATTGTTTCATTCTGATCATCTTTAAAAATTCATGATAAAATTACTTAAATAAAAAACAAAGAAGTTGTCAATTCCCAGGAAAACAAAAAAAACAATAGGAATTATTTACTCAACCCAAATAATTTTTGGATTATTTGAGCATATGCTATTTTTCAAAACAACAAACACTTAATCGTACTAGCTGATTAAAAAAAAATCACAATCTGTTTTATTTAAATCACTGACAACCTGATAACTTGCCGGATTAATTTCTAAATAAATTTTTATATATTGTGGCAAAATCACAACAGATATTCGAGGTAATAAAATATTTACAAAATGAAAAGGCGGGAATTTATACAAAAATCGATTGGAGTTACAGCAGGTGCCGGGGCGTTACTAACAACAGTTAGTTTTGCAAAAGCTTTTGGTGCCGAGAAACCGGCCACAGGGCCATACGACCTAGTTGCCGTAAAAGGAGGAGAACCTGATGAAATGTTTAAGAAAGGAATTGCCGCGCTTGGCGGAATGGAGGCATTTGTAAAGCAGGGCGACGTGGTTGTTGTAAAACCAAATATTGGTTGGGATGCACCTCCCGAACGTGCTGCAAACACAAACCCAATATTGGTTAAAGCAATTGTTGAACACTGTTTTCTTGCAGGAGCCAAAAAAGTTTATGTTTTCGACAATACTTGCGACGAATGGACACGTTGCTACAAAAACAGCGGTATAGAAAAAGCGGTAAAAGATGCCGGTGGCGAAATAGTTTCGGGGAAAGAGAAAAAAATGTATAAAAACGTTACCATCGAAAAAGGCAAAAAACTTAAAACCGCTTCGGTACACGAATTGATACTTGACTCTGACGTGTTTATTAATGTACCGGTACTAAAAAATCACGGTGGAGCAACCATGTCGCTTACAATGAAAAATATGATGGGGATTGTCTGGGACAGAGGTTTTTGGCATAAAAACAATCTTCATCAGTGCATTGCCGATTTTGCATCGCACCAAAAACCCAACCTCAATATTATTGACGGATACAACGTAATGAAACGAAACGGACCCCGCGGTGTATCGGTTGACGATGTAGCAAATATGAAATACCAGATATTATCGACCGATATGGTTGCTGCCGATACTGCTGCAACAAAAATATTTGCTGTCGATACAAAAAAAGTAAAACATATTGCATATGCCGAGGAGCTTGGCGTTGGAACAACAGATTTAAAATCGTTAAACATTAAAAGGATTACAATTTAAGTCAACTTTGCAGGAGTACTTTATTACTTAAGTTTTTATGCAGAAATATTTTAAACGAGCACGAGTTGCTGTAGCTCTTCTATTTTTTATTGCCATCCTCATCTCTTTTTTCGATGTTAAAGGAAATCTTCCTTCGGCATTTCAAAACTCAGCACTGTATCTTCAGTTTACCGCTTCAGTTTTAAAATTTATTACACCCGGCACAGCTCTTTCTATCGGATTTATTGTAGTTATTGCAATGACCCTTATTGGTGGACGTATCTATTGCTCAACAATTTGCCCTTTGGGAATTTTACAGGATATTATAATATTTATAAGGCGCAAGTTTACAAAAAAACAACAATTGCGATTTAAAAAAGCGTTGAATGTTTTACGCTACTCAATTTTAATACTTACCTTAGTATCAATTACATTCAGCGGTGTTTTATTAATTAACTTACTCGATCCTTACGCAATTTTTGGCCGAATTGGTACACACGTTTTTCAACCGGCAGCATTACTTATCAATAATTTTTTAGCTAGCTTTTCGTTTCTGAGCTTACCAACAATCGAATACAGCCCGTTTAGTTTGAGTGCATTTATTATTGCTTTGGCAATGCTGTTTATTATCGTTTGGTTCGCCGGAACAAGTGATCGGTTATTCTGTAATTCGATTTGTCCGGTTGGAACATTGCTCGGATTCTTATCAAAATTCTCGATTTTTAAAATTAAAATAGCACACTCTACTTGTACACAGTGTGGTAAATGCCAAACCGTTTGCAAAGCAAATTGTATCGATATAAAAAATATGGAGGTCGACGAAACAAGGTGTATCTCGTGTTTCAACTGTATTCCGGTTTGCGATTTATCGGGCATTAAATACAAACGATTAAAAACAGTGCCGGTAAAAACTCCCGACAATAAAAAAGGATTGCAGCGCCGAATTCTGCTAACAGCAGTAACTTCATACGCTGCATCGAAAGCAATTCCTTTTAACACAAACGAGATTTCAGTTACCGAAGAAGACCTCTATTTCGATCGCGGTCCGGTAGCTCCTCCGGGGGCAAAAAGCATCGAGCATCTGAAAGAGCGTTGTATAAGCTGCCACCTTTGCGTTGCCGTGTGCCCCACAAAAGTTTTACAACCCTCTTTTTTAGAATATGGTTTTACCGGAATTAATATTCCGCAAATGGATTACAACTCCTATTTCTGTAATTTCGATTGCCATAAATGCGGCGAAGTTTGCCCAACCGGTGCAATTATTACTTTACCTCAAGAAGAGAAGCACGTTACTCAAATTGGCAAAGTTCATTTTCAGGTTGAATTATGCATTGTCGAGTCGGAAGAAACATCGTGTGGTTCGTGCTCGGAGCACTGTCCCACACAAGCCGTAAAAATGGTTGATTATAACAACGACCTCACGATTCCCAAAATAGACCCCAACATTTGCATCGGCTGCGGAGCGTGCGAATATGCCTGCCCCGTTACCGACCCGCACAAGGCAATTTATGTTGTTTCGAACCCGGAACATTTAATTGCCGATAAACCCAAACAAGAAAAAATTGAATTTAACGACACTGAAGAGTTCCCGTTTTAACACGACTTTTTAAAAATCAAGTTTCTCGTATTTCACCTCTGTCCAATTTTCGGTTTGAGCAGATTTTTCGAGTGCTTCGAGAACAGACACATTATTAAGAATACTTTGGTAAGTTCGTGGCAGTTTCCCTGTTCTGAACATCTCAATCATCGATGCATCATTCAGTGGTATTTCCGGTTCTTCAACTCTCGATTTCAATTCAACAAACTGTTTGTCCGTTTCAACATAAGTTTGCCAGCCATACGCTTTTCGTTTAAAAATAAGGGTTGCAAACAGACCGCTCGAAAATTTCAAACTTGCATTTCCATACTGCCCATCACGATTTATTCTCACCTCCTCAACATCTTCGCCAAACATCTCTAACAATGGCTGAACAAGATGAACACCATAAAAAAACACTCCCCCATATTTCGAATCCAAATCAACAGTACCGGTGCGAACAACTTGATTAATGTGTCCCATTTCGGCAAGCTGTGCTTTCATATCTAATGTGCCGGCACTGTGTGCAATCGAGCTGTACGAAGTAACCGGTGTTCCGGTTTTATGAGCCATTTCGAGAAACTCTTTTCCCTCGGCTGCCCGATAGCAAAATGGTTTATCGACAAACGTTGGAATTCCGGCTTTAACAAAAGGAGTGGCTGCAGGAAGATGATATTTTGCATGTCGATGGTCGACAATTAACGCATCGATTTTCCCCATCATTTCTGCCGGATCTTTTACCTGAATCGGAATTCTTCCCTCTTTCATCGATCGTTTTGCAAAAGCATCGGTCTCTCCCCAAATATACTTTAGTTCAACACCCGGAAATTTCTTTTCAATATTAAACACTTTTCCATAACCGCGAGAATGTGAATTCTCAGCTCCTATTATTCCGATGACAAGTTTTTTTTCTTCACCAAAACTATTTGCCAATACAGTTGGTGCAATTGCCGATACAGCAACTCCGGCGCCAACCGTTTTTATAAATTTTCTTCTATTATTCATTCCTTTAAGATTAAAATTTCATTTCCCAACCTTTTTCATACTCACGCGACCACAATTTTTTTGCTTTTCTATCGCCAATAATATGACCATTTTCCGGATTAATTTCCAACGAGTGCCCCACACGCTGGGCAATATTTCCAAGCTGAACAAGCAACGTGCTTTTATACCCCGAATGAACACCCGCGGCTAATGGTTCGCCTTTTAAGATGTTATTAAATAAATTCTGAATATGCAAAGCATCGAGTTGGCTGGCAGGATTAGCAAGGTCGCGAGGATTAATTTCAACCTCATTTTTCACCTCTTTAACCAGCTTGTTTTTAAGATCATATATTTTATAATCGTTACCACCGTTCATAACCATTGCACCTTCGTCGCAATAAAAAACAACACCAACAGAACTACCTTCCACATATCTGCCATTGCAACTACGTCCTTCCCAAGTCATTATCATATCATTTTCGAAATCGAGATTTATGACCTGTGTATCGGGTGTTTCCCAGTCATCTTTATAACGATACCGGCCGCCATTCGAGCTCACTTTTACCGGATAATCGACACCCATTCCCCAACGCAATAAATCAACCATGTGGGTTCCGTTATTTAAAGCTTCACCAGTTCCCCAATGCCAGCGCCAATGCCATTTATAATGAACAATGTTGTCTTTATAATCTTTTCGGGGAGCCGGGCCTTGCCATAAATCCCAGTTTAGCCAATCGGGAACATCAACAACTTTACCAATTCCAATTGAAGGGCGATTGTTTGTGTACCAGCCTTTTCCAAAATAGGGACGGCCAATTACTCCTTTTTTCAACTCGTTAATTCCCTCAATAACATTTGGCCACGACCTTCTCTGATTACCCATTTGAACCGATTTTTTATAATAATCAGAAGCTCTTACAAGCATCTCTCCTTCGGCCGGATTATGACTTACCGGCTTTTCGACATATACATGCTTACCGGCCTGCAAGGCAAGAAGAGCTGCCGGAGCATGCCAATGGTCGGGCGTGGCAATTACCATCAAATCCACATCTTTATTTTCGAGCGACTTTCTAAAATCTCCAAACTCTTCAGGTTTTGTCCCCTGTATTTTCGCAACGTTTGCTGCTGCTTTTTTTGAAGCGCGCGTGTCAACATCGCAAATATGAATGACATCGCACTCTTGCTGAAATGCAAAATTTGCCGACAAGGCATACCCTCTTGAATTTACCCCCATTACCGAAGCCCGAATCTTGTCGTTCGCTCCAATTATGTTTTTGTAACTTGCAGCACTAAATCCCGGAAGTGCACCTCCAATAACAAGTGCAGAAGAGACTGTTGCTGATTTTTTAATAAAATCCCTACGTGATTTGCTCATTAGTTTATGTTTTAGTTTATACTTTAAATTTGCGAATAAAAATCAATATAAAAATTTACGTTCTCCTTAATAATAATGTCGAGTGGTACATACTGAATTTTCACAGGGTTTTCTTTATAAATAAATAGTTTGAACAATGTTTGTAAAGCTCTGTACCCTTGCTGTACAGGACTTTGAGATATTACATAATCAATTCCACCCAACTTTAACCCATCTATATTTCCTTTTACCAGGTCGAATCCGACAACACGTATGTTTAACTCGTGCAGGGTATGAAATTCAGCAACTAGGTGAGCTTCCGAATTTGTTACAAAAACCCCCGCAATCTCTTTATTATTAATATAAAATTTAGTTAACTCTCTGAATACAACCTCTTTACCGGTTGAATTTATCGTCAGAATTTGAATATGACTTCCATTAATTCCTTTTTGTGTATAGTAGTTTCTGAATCCGGCTTCAATCTGTCTTAATGCCGAAGAATTTTCAATTCCCTTAAACATATTCAGAATAAGTACCTTTTCATTAGAGCGAATAACACTTTTTAAAAGTCGGGCGGCTATAAAACCACTCTGCTTTACATCGGGACCGATGTATGATAAACTATCCAATTCGGGGATATTAGAATCGATAAAAACATAAGGTATGTTTCTCTCCTTCAATTTTTCAACAAAAAGAGAACTTTCTTTTGTAAAAAGAGGAGCAAGAATAACTCCATCGGGATTTAATTCTAAAATTGAATTTGTTTGCGCAATAAAAGAACTTTCGTCGAAAAGATTGAAAAAATACCTTTTGGTAATTATTCCAAAA
>JALUZN010000503.1 GCA_027011835.1 Draconibacterium sp.
ATATCAGGGGCTAAAATTAAATAAATATATTACTTACTAAATTACTAATTAACCATTTAAATTAAAATTTATGCGAAAGCTTTTTTTGATTTTTTCGATGTGTTTTGCGCTGCTAGGCAGTGCTTATGCACAGCAAACGGTAACGGGTACAGTTACCGGAGATGACGGCAGCAGCCTTCCCGGCGTGTCGATAGTTCAGCAAGGAACTAGTAATGGTACAGTTACGGATATCGATGGAAATTACTCCATTAGTGTTCCTTCTGATGCTACTTTACTTTTCTCTTTTGTTGGTATGGACAAAAAGGAAGTTTCTGTTGATGGCCGTTCAGTTATCGATGTTACACTTTCAACCAGTGCCATTGGCATTAACGAGGTTGTTGTAACTGCTCTCGGTATTAAGAAGGAGAAAAAACAGATTACTTACGCTGCTCAGAACGTTCAGGTTGAAGAACTGACTAAAGCACGTGAAGTAAACGTTGTAAACAGTTTAGCCGGTAAAGTTGCCGGAATGGACATGACCAAAGGTAGTGGTGGTGTAGGAAGTCCAACTCGTGTTGTTCTTCGTGGTACACGTTCTATTAGTGGAAACAACCAGCCTATTTACGTAATCGACGGTGTTCCTACTGCAAGTGGAACAAACGGCGGACCAAGTAGTGAATACGGAGGTTTCCCAAGTTTCTCAAGTATTAGTGGATTGAACCCCGACGATATTGCAACAATTACAGTGCTGAAAGGTGCAAACGCTGCTGCAATTTACGGGTCGAGTGCACAGAACGGTGCAATTGTTATTACCACAAAAACCGGTAAAGGGAAAAAAGGTTTAGGTGTTGAAGTTTCTTCGAATATGTCGGTTGAAACTCCGTTAATCCTTACTAAATTCCAACAAGAATACGGTCAGGGTGATGGTGGACAATACATTAAAAACAGTGAGTTTATGTGGGGACCCAAAATGGATGGTCGTATGGTTGACCACTGGTCGCCTGATCCAAACTGGGCAGGTCCAGCACAATATAAATACGAAGCTCACCCGAATAACTTTAAGGACTTTTTCGATACAGGTACAAATATGGCAAATACAATTGCTATTACTACCGGAAACGAAAAAACTCAAGCGTATGCTTCTATAACCAATACACAATCGAAAGGTATTGTTCCTAAAAACAAACTAAACAGGACGAACCTGAACATGAGGATTACATCGAACTTGTCTGATAAATTACATTTCGATGGAAAACTAACTTATACAAAACAAGAGGTGACAAATAAAGTGGCAACAGGGGATACTTTTTATAATCCTATGCGTGCACTGTATCGTCAACCAAGCAATATCTCGCTTGCCGAAGCTCAAAATTATCAATATACCGATAACGATGGAAACATTCTTCAGCACTATTGGAATCCTCATTCAAATGGTGGTGAAAACGTGTATTGGATGATTAATAATACCGGTACATTCGATAATACTGACCGTATAAATGCATTGGGTTCGTTAAAATACAACTTTACTCCTGAATTTAGTTTAATGATTCGTAGTGCTTACAACCGCACATTAAGTTGGGGAAAACGTTGGTATATGAACGATACTTATACTATTGCTGATCATGGAGATTATTTAGTTAGTCATAGCAACAGTTGGAGTATGGGTAACGAATTCTTATTTAACTACAATAAGAATTTTAACGATATGTTCTCTGTTGATGCCTCGTTTGGTGGTAAATTAAGCAAAAATACCTGGGCTGGGTTAAATGCAAATGTAGATCGGAGTCTGTTAAGAGCAAATTTATTCTCAATTAGCAATGCAGGTCATATTAAAGCAAGTGATAATGGTGGTACTACCAAAAAGAATTCGCTTTATGGTTTCGCAACATTTGGGTTTAAAGACTTCTTATTTCTCGATGTAACAGGAAGAAACGACTGGTCGTCAACCCTTCCTTCTTCAAGCTGGTCTTATTTTTACCCATCGGTTGGTTTAACCTGGATAATTACCGATATGCTTGATAACTCTCCTTCGTGGTTAAGTTTTGCCAAATTAAGAGGATCGTATGCAGTTGTAGGTAACGCTGCCGGATGGGCACAATTAGACCTGAATTATTACTTTAGAGCTGGTGGTAACAACGGTTATGCATACGTTTCAAATACACAGCCTGCTGCCGATTTAAAACCGGAGCAAACACACTCGCAAGAGTTTGGAGCCGATGTAAGACTCTTTAATAACCGTGTTGGTTTAGATGCAACAATTTATAAAACCAATACATTTAACCAGTTACTTCGTATTCCTGTACCGGTAGCTTCAGGGTTCCGTTATAAGTACATCAACGCAGGTAATATGCAAAACAAAGGTTTCGAATTTACAGTTAATTTGAGAGCTATTGAAATGCAAGACTTCTCTTGGGATGTTTCTTTTAACTATGCTCATAACGAAAATAAAGCTATCGAAATTACCGATGATCTGGATGAGTACACCCTTCGTGGACGTTCGTGGATGTCGACAATTAAAATTGTTGAAGGCGAACCAATGGGCCAAATTTATACCAAAGGATTCCTTAGAAGTGATAAAGGTGAAATTCTTGTAAACGGAGAAACCGGTTTACCAATGGTATCTGCCGGGCAAACTGTTCCTATGGGTAATAAAAATCCTGACTGGATGGGTGGTTTAACCAACTCGTTTAAATACAAAGATTTATCGTTGAGTTTAGTATTAGATGCAAGATTTGGTGGAAAAATCTTCTCGTTTACCGAAGCAAACCTTGCTTCAGACGGTATGGCAGACTATACAGTTGAAGGACGCGACGGAATGGTTGTTGAAGGAGTTGTTCCTACTTACGATGCCGATGGAAATATTGTAAGCACTACACCAAATACAAAACAGGTAACTGCCGAAGCATATTGGCAGTCGTTGGGTGGTAGAAATACCCCAACCGGTGAGCCCTTTGGTTACGATGCTTCTTATGTAAGATTAAGAGAGGTAGTTCTTAGTTATCCAATCCGCTTTGGTGCCGACAGCCCAATTAAATCAATTCAACTTTCAGCTTATGGAAGGAATCTTGGATTCTTATACAATGCAGCCGAAAGAATTGACCCGGGAATGAATGTAGGTACCGGTAACATTCAAGGTATGGAAGGATTTGGAATTCCTACTACTAAACAGTATGGTTTCAACCTGAAATTTAGATTTTAATCGAAATTTTTAAAAAGATATGAAAATGAAAATAAAAATGAAATCAATATTTAATTTCCTGTTCGCTACTATGATACTATCCGTACTGGTTAGTAGTTGTACAGACGATTTTGAAGAAATCAATACCAATACAAGGGTGTTGTCGAAGCTCGATAAGGCTACCATTGGTAATGTATTTGCGTATACTCAGTATTACGGAATGCTTTATCGGAACTACCAGATTTTCCATAACTTGTTTGCTGATAACTATGCACAATACACATCGATAATTCAAACAAAATTCCCATCAGACCGATATAACGTTGTTGGAGGTTGGGTAAATGGAGACTGGAGTGCATTCTATTCCCATGGAGCAAATAATATTGCCATTGTATTAAATCTTACTCAACCTTCGCAAAATGAAGGAATGGAAGCACACCATGCGATTGCACAGATTGAAAAAGTTCTTTATTATCAGCAGGTGACCGATTATTGGGGACCAATACCTTATTCGGAAGTTGGTAAAGGAGGAAAATCTGTTGCTTACGATAGTCAGGAATCTATCTATAACGACTTTTTCGCTCTTTTAGATTCGGCACTTACAACTTTGAATTCTAAAAAAGGTGGAAATGCATTTGGTTCTCACGACCAGATTTTTGGCGGAGATATTGACAGTTGGATTAAATTCGGAAACTCGGTACGTTTAAGATGTGCCATGCGTATTTCGGATGTAAATCCTGGCAAAGCAAAAACAGAAGCCGAAAAGGCAGTTGCAGGAGGTGTAATGACTTCAGGTGCTGATGATGCAATTTTCCATGTAACACCTGACTCGTATAACCTTCTTAACCGCATGGTACCTTGGAACGAGTTCCGTATGAGTGCTACTATGGAGAGTGTGTTAAAAGGGTACAACGATCCGCGGATGCCTAAATTTTATGGCCCTACTGAAAATAGTATTGAAGCAGGTGGCGATTTGGAATGGCACGGATTAAGAAATGGATATAGCATTACTGACCTTGGTACTATCGCTGAAATTCAGCCCAAAGCAACTTCAAGATATGCTGAAAGATGGCAGGATGCTAACGATAGAGGAAGCAATAATATTGAAGTAATGCTCTCTTCTGAATCATATTTCTTACGTGCTGAAGGCGCTTTAAAAGGTTGGAACATGGGCGGCAATGCAAAAGATTTGTACGAAGAAGGAATCAAACAATCGTTGAAGTTCTGGGTTCCGGATATTTCGGATGCTGACATTAATGCTTATATCGCTAGTACTGCAACTCCAACAGCTACATTCGATGTTCCGGCTGATTTAGCATTTACTACTCCTATTGCCTGGAGTGGCGACAAAAATGTTCAGCTTGAGCAAATTGCACGACAAAAATGGTTAGCACTATTCCCTAACGGAGTAGAAGCTTGGGCCGATGTTCGTAGAGCCGAGCGCCCACAACGTTATCCAATTATGGTTTCGGAGAATCCTTACCTTAAAACCAACGAACTTATTCGTAGAGTACCATTTGTAAGTGGCGAATACGAAACAAATGCAGATGGTGTACAAACAGGGTTAGATTTACTTGGTGGACCCGATAATGCTGCCACTAGAGTTTGGTGGGATAAATAAAATTTAATTTTATTCGATATAAAAAAAAGACAGGTTTTTTACCTGTCTTTTTTTTGCCCAATCGTGTAATAATTTACTACTTTAGTCACCATTTTGTAAGTTTAAGAGGTATAGAAATGCAAAGAAAAATTAAGGCAATAATTCACTTAGGTTTTATCTCGTTTTTATTGGTATTTATCTCCTGTTCTACTTTTGAGAAGAAACAATTCACAAAACTCTCGGCAAAAAGAACAGGTATCAAATTCCGGAACACCATTAAAGAGACCGAAACATTTAATCATTTAAAATACAGTTATCTATATAATGGTGCAGGTGTGGCCGTTGGCGATATTAATAACGATGGGCTACCCGATATTTTTTTTGCAGGAAACCTCGCTAAATGCCGACTTTACTTAAATAAGGGAGATTTTAAATTTGAAGATATTACGCAAACTGCCGGAGTAGCTGCCAAAGATACATGGAACAACGGTGTAACAATGGTTGATATTAACGGCGATGGTTTTTTAGATATTTACCTGTGCAGTTCAACCGACTCGCGACCTGAATTCAGAAAGAATTTACTTTTTATAAATAACGGTGATCTTACTTTTACCGAGAAGGCTGCAGAATATGGAATTACTGATCCGGCTTATTCAACACACAGTACTTTTTTTGACTACGACAAAGATGGCGACTTAGACCTTTTTGTAATCAACCATTCCGTCGATAAATTTACCACTTTTAATGATAAATCGACAGCTTATAAAAAGTTAAAGAGCTCGGAATATGGCCAGAAGTTTTACATTAATGTAGGCGACCGGTTTGTTGAGGCGACCGAAAAAGCCGGAATACTTTCGAATGTTATAAACTTTGGTCTTGGTGTTACTGTAGCCGATTTTAATAACGATAACTGGCCTGATATTTACGTTTGTAACGATTACTACGAAACCGATTATCTCTATATAAATCAAAAGGACGGAACATTTAAAGAGCAAATGAGAGATTATTTCGATCACATCTCTTTTTCGTCGATGGGAAACGATGCGGCAGATATTAATAACGACGGTTTTATCGACCTCTTTACGCTCGATATGTTGCCTCACACAAATTACGAGCAGAAAATTGTTGCCGGACCTCAAAATTACGAAAAATATAAAATGCTTGAAACACGTGGGTTTTACAATCAAACTACCCGTAATATGTTGCAATTGAATAACAATGGAAAATTCTTTACCGAAATTGGCCAATATGCCGGAATATTCAGTACAAACTGGAGTTGGTCGCCGCTCATTTGCGATTACGATAACGATGGCAACAAAGATATTTTTATAAGTAACGGTTACGGAAAAAACAACACCCACATGGATGTTCTTTCGATGCTTTTTACCGATATGCAAAAGGTGCAAAAGGGCGGAAAAGGAATGTCGGATATGGACATTATAAATAATGTTCCGGCAACAGTTCTGAAAAATTACATGTTCAGGAACAACGGCAACTTAACATTTACAAATGTAGCCGATGAATGGGGCTTCGATGAAAAAACACTCTCGAATGGCACTGCCTACGCCGATTTCGATAACGATGGCGATATGGATTTGGTGATTAATAATATAAACGATTATGCCTGCATTTTTAGAAATAACGCCGAGAAAACAACAAAAAACCATTACCTGAAAATTAAGCTAAAAGGAAAGGGCAAAAACAGCGAGGGAATTGGCGCTCGTGTTGATATTACCTGTGGCACAAAAACGTTTATGCAAGAGTTTTATCCTTCGCGCGGATATATGTCATCGATGGATCATGTGCTTATTTTTGGGATAGGGAAAGCAACAACGATTGATAAATTGAGAATTGTATGGCCCGATTTACGGGTTCAAACAATAAACAATATTAAGTCCGATCAGACAATTACACTCGAAAATAGCAATGCCAACGAGCAACTACCGGCACCTCCGATGCCTGAAAAGACCGTTTTTAAACCGCTTGCCAAGAATAGTCCACTGAACTATATTCATAAAGAAAATAGTTATATCGATTTTTTAAAACAGCCGCTTCTGCCATTTTTCTTGTCGACACAAGGCCCGTTTATGACAAAAGGAGATGTGAATGGCGACGGGCTGGAAGACCTGTTTATAGGCGGGGCCAAAGGATTTCCGGGGAGTTTATATATTCAGAAAAGCGATAATACTTTTGAATTGAAGAAAATGCAGTGTTTCGAAAATGATAAAGGGTGCGAAGATATTGGAGTACTGTTTGTTGATGTTGATAACGACTCCGACCTGGATTTGTATGTGGTTAGCGGCGGAAACGAATTTTCGCTTACATCGAAAAACCTTCAGGATCGGCTCTATATAAATAATAGAAACGGAGAGTTTAAAAAGTCGGTTAATAAAATACCGAGAATGATTTCAAGTGGATCGTGTGTGAAAGCGGCTGATATTGACAACGATGGCGACACTGATTTGTTTGTTGGCGGACGTTTAACTCCGGGAATTTATCCGCTTGCACCGCGAAGTTATATTCTTGAAAACGACGGGCAGGGAAATTTTAAAGATGTTACGCTGCATAAAAACAAAACTTTGCTAACACCCGGAATGGTTACCGATGCCGAGTGGGTTGATTTTAACAACGATGGAAAAACAGATTTAATTCTGGTGGGGAGGTGGATGCCTGTGAAATTCTACCTCAACACAGGTAACGAATTTAAAGATATTTCTCAACAGACAACACTGAAGAACTCCAACGGATGGTGGAATAAAATTGTGTCGGGAGATTTCGATAACGACGGTGATATCGATTTTGTTCTGGGAAATTTTGGACTGAATTCGGAGATAAAAGCATCGGAAAAAGAACCGGTTACTCTTTATGCAAACGACTTTGATAAGAACGGTTCGCTCGATGCAATAATGTGTTATTACATCGATGGAACAAGTTATCCGCTCTACTCGAAGGACGACCTTGCTGCGCAAATAAAAAGTATAAACCGGAAATACCCCGATTATAAATCGTATGCCAACCAAACCATCTCCGATATTTTTGAGAAGAAGAAAATTGATGAAGCCCTTGTTTTAAAGGCAACAAATTTTAGTAGCAGCTATCTCGAAAACCTGGGCAATAATAAATTTAAACTATCTCCGCTACCTGTTCCGGCACAATTTTCTCCGGTTTTTGGAATTGAAAAAGGAGATTTTAATAACGACGGAAATACCGACTTGGTTTTAGCCGGTAACTTTTTCGATATGATGATTCGTTACGGAAGGTACGATGCCAATAAGGGCGTACTTCTTTTTGGCGACGGGCAGGGAAATTTTACAGCTGTACCAAACAGTAAAAGCGGACTGAAAATTGATGGAGAAGTGAGGGATATTACAACCATTCAAACAAAATCAGGAGAAAATCTTTTAATATTCTCACTTAATAAAGACGAAGCAAAAACTTATAAATTAACTAAAAAATAGTTCTTAAAATGAAACATGGATTTAAAAATTTAAAAACCGGAAATTTATTCTTGATTTTTTCTGTTACTCTGTTGATTTTTTCTGCGTGTAATACAGGTAATAAAGACAAATCCTACGGTATGAAAGAATTACATGAGATGGGAATTCCCAATACCAACAAAATATGGACAGGAAAAGAGTATCGGAAAACGTATTCGGTTTTAATGAAAATTAAGACCAACGAACCATATAGACTCCCGCGAAAAGGAAGCAAGAAATCGGGAGAAGTATTCGACCGGTTGACAAACAGAGAGAACATGGCGTTTATAAAAAACGATACGATTCCGTTATATGTAAGAGCTGAAGCAATTCTACGTTTTCTTGGAACGTACGATGATATTGTCGATATCTATTCGAATATTTTGATGAAAAAGCAGTATTACACTCCCGAATTGATTGAGACATACTTGTTCGGTCTCGACATTATGCAGGAGATGT
Source organism: Draconibacterium sp. (assembly GCA_027011835.1). Taxonomy (GTDB): domain Bacteria; phylum Bacteroidota; class Bacteroidia; order Bacteroidales; family Prolixibacteraceae; genus Draconibacterium. The sequence continues at coordinate 8,693 of JALUZN010000503.1, forward strand.
TAATACTTGGTGAAAAAATCAATCAATCCACCAATCCCGACGATGTTGCTTTTCAGGAAGGATTTCCTACAATTCAAAACTTTTATATTTCAATGCTTGAAAAAGATTTAAAGATTCAACTTAACAGTGCAGAGTACAGCCCCAAAGAGCTTGAAACACTTTGTGAAGGCATTTCTGCATCGGTTAAAAAGAATGTGAGTTGGCTTAGTCCTGAACAAAAAAAGAAGTTAATAACCAATATGCAAACTGTTGTCGACAGCACTTCATCAGAAAAGATAAGTGCTGAATACAAAAAATTAATTGCAAGTTTAGAGGAATAATTTTGATTGATTGAAGTTATATTTGCAACGTAATTGAATAACGAAAGCATTAAAAATAAGTAAAATGATAAATCATGAATATGTAAACCGGATTGTTAACCTGACCGACCCTTCGAAAAACATTATTTATAATATGACATTGGAGGAGGCAACCGAGATTGTAAAATCGGGTGATGCCGATGCTGTACGAAAAATCGACGGGCAGTTTGCCATTGTTTCTGTCGATGGTAAAACAATCAGGATGGCAAGATCGATTGGCCGTCCAATGCGGTTTTTTATTGCTAAATTAATGGCAGGGCCGTGCCTTATTCTGGCCGAACGAATTGACACAATTTACAACTGGCTGAAAAATGAGGGGCTCGACGACCAGTTTCATCCATCGTATACACGAATGGCGCCGGCGCACCACATAACAACCATTCACCTTTTAGGATGCCCCGACCCAAGTCCGGAATATACCCGTTTTTTTGCTCCAACCCGGAATAAACTAAAACACCAAAGTATTGAGCAAATTGGCAAACTATACATTGGCACACTCTACGAAGAGATAAAAAAGTGGTTAAAATACGAAGCCAAAGAGGGGCCAATCGGTGTTACTTTCTCGGCAGGAGTCGATAGTGGTTCTGTGTTTTTATTAACCTACCACGCACTACTTGAGCTTGGCGAAAATCCGTCGAGATTAAAAGCATTTACGTTAAGTATCGATGGAAAAGGGGAAGATTTGAAACAGGCTCGCGAATTTTTGAAGGCACTCGACCTCGAGCTTTTCCTCGAACCCATTGAAATCGACTCTTCGCAACTCGACTGGAAAGAAGCCATTAAAGTGGTTGAAGATTATAAGCCGCTCGACATTCAGGATGCAACAATGAATTTGGCTGTTTTAAAAGGAATAAGACTGCGTTACCCGGACTGGAAATATATTATTGATGGCGATGGTGGCGACGAGAATCTGAAAGATTATCCCATTGAAGAGAATCCTGAATTAACCATTCGTAGCGTGTTGAATAATTTAATGTTGTACCACGAAGGGTGGGGCGTTGGAAAATGGAAACACTCTTTAACATACTCGGGTGGATTGAGTCGCGGTTACATGCGAACCTACACAACGGCCGAACTTACTAATTTCTCGGCATTTAGCCCGTATACTTTGGAAAATGTGATTGAAATTGCCGAGGGAATTCCATTTATTGAGCTAACCGACTGGGATCACGAAAAACTTTATGACCTAAAAGGACAGGTTGTTGCAAGTGGTGTAAAAGCAATTACCGGAATGGATATGCCTGTTTTCGAAAAAAGAAGATTTCAGCACGGTGCTGTTGTAAAAGACGCTTTCGATAAATTGTTCCCTGAAGCGGAGATTGAGTACCGGCGGGAGTTTTTATCCATTTATGAATAACCCAATAGATTTCAGGATTGACAATCGATGGATTACTTCTTTAAGAGGTAAAAAGAATTCCGTTGATTCGTTCATCCCGTATCTCTATTTTAATGAAAAAGAGCGGACTGCATCGGGTAAAATAGACGATGTGTCTGCTCTTTTTTTAACCAATGCCGAGTGCCCGTTTAAATGTTTAATGTGTGACCTGTGGAAAAACACAACCGACACACCCGTTCCGGAGGGTGCAATTGCAACGCAAATTGAGACGACACTTTCGAAACTGCCTAGGACCAATCACCTTAAATTGTATAACAGTGGAAGTTTTTTCGATAACAGAGCAATTCCCACTTCGGAGTACAAGAAAATAGCCGAACTTATTTCAGACTTTAAAACGGTAACTGTTGAAAGTCACACCGCTTTTATCGACGAGAAAGTAGTTCGGTTTCGGGAGATGATAAAACCTGAACTGCATGTTGCAATAGGCCTCGAAACTGTTCATCCCGAGATTCTTCCACTGCTTAATAAGCAAATGAGCCTGATTGATTTCGAAGCTTCTGTGCGTTTCTTGGTGTCCAACAGTATTAAAACGCGGGCATTTATTTTGCTTCGCCCTCCATTTCTTTCAGAAAAAGAAGGCGTTTTTTGGGCGAAGAAATCTATTGACTTTGCTTTCGAAAAGGGAGTCGCGGCGTGTACTGTAATTCCTGTGCGAGCCGGAAACGGGGCAATGGATTTTCTTTCTGAAACCGGAAATTTTAAGCAACCAAAAATCGAGTCGTTGGAAGAAGTTGTTGAATATGGAATTAAATTAAACCGCGGCGATGTTTTTGCCGATTTATGGGATATTGATAAGTTTTCGAACTGCAACAAATGTTTTAGCCGAAGAAAAGAGAGGCTGAATAAAATGAATTTATATCAAAAAATATCCCCCGGAATAAATTGCTCGTGTTCACGTTAAATCTACTCTTTTATTCATCTGTTTTGCATTGTTCTCATTTTTAGGCGATTTCGTGTGTCGTGGGAGTTGGAGACCAAAATGTAAGTTGTAAAGGTCAATTGTAACTTGTTTGTTTTCTATTGAAAATTCATTAAAAAAAGATAAAATGGTCTTGATAAATTATTATTTTTGCTAGCAATAAAACACTAGCTAATTAAAGATGAAGATTAAAATAGAAAGTTTTCGTTCACTTATAAAATCCCCAATTATAGTTTCTTTGTTTTTATACGGATTTGTTTTGAGTGGATGTCAGTCGAAACCTAATTCACCAAAAAGAGAACTTCCTCCGGCAAATAACGATTATTTCCAAAATATAATAAAGAATTCGGGTGTCGACCTTGTTCGGACATTGGGCGACGAACACCTGAGTAATTTAGTGGAGTCGGATGGAGGTGGAGCTGCATTTCTCGATTACGACCAAGATGGTTATATCGACCTTTATGTGAGCAATGCAAATTTTAACGAGATTTTAAGTAAGAACGAAACCAAACCCGACGTTAAAGATTCGGAGAATAAATTGTATCGGAACCTTCACGACGGGACATTTGAAGACGTTACAAAAAAAGCGAAAGTTGGCGACCGTGGTTACGGAATGGGCGTTACGGTTGGCGATTTTAATAACGATGGTTACCCCGATATTTATCTGACCAATTTTGGCGCAAATGTACTTTATAAAAACAATGGTAACGGAACGTTCTCCGATGTAACTAAAAAAGCAGGAGTTGCCGGCAACGATTGCAGTACAGGAGCTGTGTGGCTCGATTACGATAACGACGGATTGCTCGATTTATATGTTGGAAACTACATAAAATTCGACCCAAAATATAATTTGCATTATGCACCCGATGGATTTCCCGGGCCAATGGCGTACGACGGTGTTTCCGATGTTTTATATCATAATTTGGGTGGTGGTAAGTTCGAAGACGTAACCAAAGCAATGAATGTTTTTAATCGAGACGGAAGAGCGATGGGCGTGGGAGCAACCGATTACGACAACGATGGTTTTATGGATATTTTTGTGTCGAACGACCACATGGTTAATTATCTGTATCATAACAACGGTGGAAAGGTTTTTGAAGACCGCGGAACGCAGTCGGGTGTTGGATTTAACCAAATGGGCGAAGCTACAATTAGCATGTCGGTTGATTTTGCCGATTATAATAACGATGGATTAATGGATCTTTTTGTCTCGGACAATGCGTATTGCTCGCTGCACCAAAACCAAGGAAACGGCGTGTTTAGCGAAATGTCGTACAAAGCCGGTATTGCAGTTGCATGCGGGCAGTTTGTGGGGTGGGCAACTTCCTTTTTCGATTACGATAACGATGGCGACCTCGACCTTTTTAAAGTGAATGGCGAATTAAAACATCTCTACGGGCAGGAAGACCAGCTTTTTGAGAATAACGGAGACGGTACATTTACCGATGTTTCAACTCAGCGCGGTGCTTATTTCCAGGAAGAGCATGTTGGACGTGGTGCCTGTTTTGGCGATTACGATAACGATGGCGACGTGGATGTTTATGTCTCGAACCTCGAGGAGTTGGGGGCATTGCTAAGGAATAACAAGGGAAACGAAAATAACTGGATATTACTGAATTTAGTTGGCGATGTTAGTAACCGCGATGGTGTGGGAGCAAGGGTAACTATTGTTACGGGCGATAAAAAACAGTACGCACAAAAGAAAAGCTCGGGAGGATATTTATCGACAAACGACCCGCGACTACATTTTGGACTGGGAAAAAGTACAATGGTCGACTCAATTAAAGTAATCTGGCCGTCGGGGAAAATACAAAACCTGGAGAATATTAAAGAAGGTCAAATTTTAACAATTAACGAATCTGAAGCAGCAAATTAAATGAAACGAGCATAAAATAATAATTGTCACACAGGAAAATCATTATGAAGCGAGTTATCCCGAAGGGATGCCAATGGCGCATCGAATACCTTTGGAAGTAAAAATTAGAATGAGATGAAACTGAAAAAACAAATTGTTATCATCGGACTTTTGGTAGCTGCTGTTTTTGCAGGTGGTTACATTACTTCGTGCAGCAACATGCCGGCAAACGGAACGGTTGTTTTTACACGGGTTCCGGTTGCAAATGTTGATGCTGAAAATGCTATTCCTCACCTGTTTGAAGGGGCAAATTTACAAGCTGTAAATCGGATGGAAACAAGTGGTGACGGAGTGAACTTAACCCCTGATTTTTATTCAGCCTGTTCGCCACAGGTTTCGTACGATGCCAAACACATTCTTTTTCTCGGGCAAAAAACAGAAACCGATTTGTGGCAGGTGTGGGAGTTGAATATAAAAGATAAAAGCACCCGGCAAATTACTGATTGTAAAATGTCGTGCAATAGTGTTTGTTACTTGCCGGGAAACCGAATTGCTTTTAGCAAAAAACTAACGGATAAAAAAACGGGAATAACGTCGAATGCTTTGTTTACAATGAATTTGGACGGTACAAATCTTCAACAGGTAACTTTTCATCCGCACAACGATTTTATTTCAACGGTTTTAAAAGACGGTAGAATATTAATAAACAGCAGGCAGGTTTATCCGCAAAAAGGGAAAGTGAAATATCTGGCCATGCGGCCCAACGGAACAAAAGCAGAACTGTTTTATTCCGACAATTCAGCAGCAATATACGGGCAGTGTGTAAATGAGGCAAACAAATTCATCTATTTTACCGAGCAAAATCCAACAACAAAGAAAATTGATGTGGTAATGGTTTCGTACAACCGGCCACTCCATTCAAAAATAAATTATACCGAAAATATTAAGGGGAATTTTTATTGGGTTTTGCCTCTTTCTACTGAAAAAATGATTGTATCATATCAGTCTCCCGGGTCAAAAAATGTTGGATTATGGAATTTCTCACAATCGGAGAAAAAGATTTCGGAACCAATTTATAACAATGCAAAGTTCGATTGTTTTGAACCGGTTTGTGTAAAATCTTTCCAACGTCCGAAAAAATTACCCAACGATATTGTTATGGCACAAACTTCGGGACTGTTTTTATGCACAAATATTAATCTTACCGAAACGGAAACAACTCAGGCAACAAAAATTGAAATACTCGGACTTGAAAAAAGTTTGGGAAAAGTCGCCATGGAAAAAGACGGCTCGGTTTTTTTAAGTGTTGTTGCCGATACGCCGGTTCGTATTCAAACACTCGACAATGACAATAATGTGGTTTCGGGACCGTCGGAATGGATTTGGGTGCGGCCATTCGAACGCAGAGGTTGTATTGGATGCCACGAAAACCACGAGTTGGTCCCTCAGAATATTGTACCACTGGCAGTAAACAAAAGTGCAGTAATTATTCCTGTTGACTCAACAAACAGAAAAAAAGGAAGTGAAATAACCAAAGTAAGCGAGATGAAATGATGAAGAAAAGAAAGTTATTTTTCCTGTTAATAATTGTAGTCGTAATCTTAATCGGATTTTCGATTGGTCCTGCTCGTAAAAAAGCACGACAACATGTTAATTATATAACTGCTGTCGACGACCACCCGTTAAACTGTTTGTCGTGCCATTTATACACGCAACGCTCCGGTTTTCTTGCAAAAATTATAAATGCTTCCTATCTGTCGCCCTATAATCTGGCGGTGGCTCCAAACGGTGAAAAGCTTTTTGTTGTTGCACAAGAGGGAAACGCGTTGTTGACAATTGATACGAAAACAAACCGGGTTGTCGATAAAATTGCTGTCGGAACTCAACCTCACACCGTTTTAATCTCGAAAGACGGAACACGGGCTTTTGTTAGTAACGAGTGGGATGATACGGTTTATATTATCGACCTGGCCACATCGGAAATTACCGATACAATAAAAACCGGAAATGGCCCGGCCGGAATGGTATTGTGCAACAACGAAACCACGCTTTATGTGGTTAACTCATTTTCGAATGAGATTTCGATTTTCGATTTAAAAACAAAAAAGGAGAAAAAGCGGCTGGTGGCCGGCAATAATCCTGTGGGTGCTGCCCTTTCTCCCGATGGAAAACTGGTTTATATCTCGAGCCGTCGTATTTTGCCTCATAAATATCGTACTCCTATTAGCATCGAAATTACCGTAATCGATACAAAAAAAGAACAAGTTGTCGAACGGAAAATTCTTAACGATGCCTATTTGTCGGAAAATGTGTCGTTTACTCCCGAAGGCGATTTAGCAATTGCAACACTCATCCGGCCGAAAAACCTTGTCCCTTCTATTCAGGTAGAACAGGGATTTATGATGACCTACGGAATTGGTGTTATGGAGACCAAAAAAGACGGGCGAATTGTTCAGCTTTTAACCGATCAACCCAATTCGTACTGTTCCGATCCATTCGATATTGTTATTACTCCCGACGGAAAGAAAGCATTTGTGTCGAGCTCGGGAGCAGATATTATTACCGTTATCGATTTAACTAAGGTGCGAAAACTTTTAGCCGAATCATCTTGCGAGCAGTTAAAACAATATGCAAACAACCTGGGAGTAAGTAGTAAATATGTAATTAAACGAATTTCAACAGGACCAAATCCAAAGGGCATGAAAGCCTCTCCCGACGGGAAGTATATTTATGTTGCCGAACGGTTAAATGATAAAATATCGGTGATAAATACCGAAACACTCGAAATTGAACGAACCATTGATTTAGGTGGCCCCAAAAGAATAACGGTTGCCCGGAAAGGACGCCGGTTGTTTAATAATGCAGGACACACGTTTCAAAAACAATATGCTTGCTACACGTGTCACCCCGATGTGGGCGAAGACGGTCTGGTTTACAATATGGCCGGTGTGGGAATGGGGCGAAATGTTACCAACACACAAACACTCCGCGACATTGGCGATATTGCACCCTACAAATGGAATGGGCACAACCAGAGCGTTTATAAGCAGGATGGTATGCGTTTCTCTACTTTTCTTACCAGAACAGAGCCTTTTGCTTACGACGATTTAGATGCACTCGTTGCATACATAATTACGGGTATAAAAAATCCGCCCAATTTAAGGTACAATCCAACCGGTAAACTGACTGAAGCTCAGGAGCGGGGGAAAAAGATTTTTTACCGTACGCACACCAACTGCGGGAAAGTGATTCCACCACATAATCGGTGTTACACTTGTCATCCACCACCAGATTTTACGAATAAAAGGTTAGAGGACGTTGGCTCGCTTGCTGAAACCGACGATACAATAAAATTCGACACTCCACAGTTAAATAATTTATTTAATGCAGGTCCGTATTTGCACGATGGCCGTGCACAAACACTCGAAGAGATTTGGACAACATACGACCATGGCGATTACCACGGGGTGACCAGCGATATGACAAAAGATCAGCTTAACGATATGATAGAATATTTGAAATCGTTAAGAGATGCAAAGTTTTATGAAAATGTGAATGTTGAAGAAGAAGTTAAAAAGTATAATGCTAAATAAACGTAAGTTATGAATAGTTTAAAACAGAACG
>JALUZN010000504.1 GCA_027011835.1 Draconibacterium sp.
CTAATGCATGGTTGGATGCGTTCAAGGCAATTTTAATACGTTTTGAAACAAATGAAGTGCATTGGAAAGCATTGAATATACTGGCTTTTATTGTAATTCTATTGCGGAAACTTTAAACAACTTCTATGTAACTTAAAAGACAATTCAACAAATGTAGCAATTTCGTTGTGTGGCCCAATGAAAGCAGTTGCTGTTACCGAGGAGAATGTTCCGTTAATGAAATCGTTGGGCAAAACTATGTTGCTTGATGCCAGAGGAAAAGATGAAACATGGGCATTGTCGTCGACTTACAGCTCCGATTTCAGTAAAGATATTACCTCGTTTCAGAGTGAGGATAAATGTTTATTCCTGAGTGATTATTCTGTATTTGCCAATGCATTTCATTTCTTCGATAGAAGTATAAACAGCCAGTTGGTAACCGATGCATTAAATCGGATGGACGATAACAGAGTAGTAATGGGGTGGGGACCCGATGAAAAATATACTGTTGAGAAGATATCTAAAAATTCGCTCCAGATTAATCCCGCCGACTGGACAGAGAATCTTCCTGTACTCTCAAACTTCGAAGCCACACTCGAACAACATACGCATGCAACCACCGTAAACGATGACGACAATGTACACACGGTCTGTTTTCTGGTGTCGGATGGAGATAATTTCGACTGGTTGCTAAAAGAGTTCTACGGTCAGCCAAAAGCGTATGGAAGTCCGAACAGAGGACAGGTGAGTATTGGCTGGTCGATTTCACCGGCATTGAGCGAGTTGGGACCAACATTAATGAAATATTTTTACGACAAAGCAACAAATACCGCTACCGTAAAAGATTATTTTGTAGGAAGTACTTCGGGACTGGGATATATGAATCCCGACCTGTTTCCAAACTTGCAAGCATCGGCCGATTTAACAAGTAAATTTATGAAAAAGGCCGATTTGAATATCCTGAATATTATTGGAACCAAATACAATACAGACGATATGAAAAAGTATTTAGGGCAAGATAATATTGATGCTGTTTTTTATTATAAATACGATAATTACGCCGGGTTAAACGGGGCAATTTATACTGTAGACAATAAGCTGGTTATTGGTGCACGCTATCGGTTGTGGGACGGGTTCGATAATGCATCAACACTTGCCAATAAACTTAATCATCAATCAACCGATGCTTATTCTTCTGCCGGATATAGTCTTATCGCAGTTCATGCCTGGTCGTTTAATCAGTATGTTGTTAACGAGATAAATGCTTGTGCATCGCAACTCAACAGTAATGTAATTGTTGTATCGCCCGACGAATTTGTAAAACGTATAAAAAAGAAATTCGGCCTGTCGACAGCCATAAAAAAAAATCTTTCAATTGATGATGATATCCTTGTTTATCCAAACCCTGTTCATATTAACTATTTGAATATTAAAGGAAAACTGAAGAACAATGATATAATTGAAATTGTTGATATAAATGGCAGAGTTATCATCAAAAAGAAAGTTGCAACCGAATCTGCAAATAATATCAGAATTGAACTTAAAAGTAGTACAAGTAATGGCTTTTTCTTTGTTAAAATTGTTAGGAATGATAAAGTTCTAACAACTAAATTTAGTGTTCAACGGTAGCCCTCAAAAAAAAACAATTTTAGAAAAATTAAAATTTTGAATTATATGAAAAGTATCTTGTTTATTAGTTTATTGTTTATCTCAGTAGTTTTATCTGCTCAAAACAATGCACAGTTTATTTCGCAAACGGCACCCGATTTTATTAGCCCGGGAGAAACATTTAACTTCAGTGTGACATTTAAAAATACAGGAACAACAACGTGGACAAGAGCAAATCGTTATAGTTTAGGTACGCAGTCGCCACAAGATAATACATTGTGGATGAACACGAACCGGGTAAAATTGCCCAATAGTGTTTCGCCGGGGCAGGAGGTAACTTTTTATATGACTTTAACTGCACCTACCGAAGAGGGAATGTATGCCGTTCAATGGCAGATGGTGCAAGACGGAGTAGAGTGGTTTGGCGATAAATCGGAAGCAATAAATCTCTCGAATGTACAAGAGTATCCCGACAGTTTATTAATAGAAGGAAACCATTTTAAGGTTTCAAGTCATATTGTTTCAACGAGTTTCTTTTGTTGGTACGGGCCGGGCGAGTGGCAAGTAGTAGTACCTTGGATTCCGGTTGACGGGCGCGAATCGTGGGATGGAAGTCAGCGGTACTGGAGAACCATGATTAAACAATTGATGGCTGCCAACATCGATGTAGTTTATGTCGAGCTTATTCCGACGTTGGAAACCAACCGTGGCAACTTCTTTTTGGCGTTAAAATCGTTACGAGCCGAAGGTTGGAATGTACCTAAAGTTTGCCCATTTTTAGATCCGGAAATTACCTATAAAATGCTGAGGTACAATGGCGACTGCAGCACCGAAGCAGGGAAGGACGAACTAATTGGTCATTACATCAGGTTTTACAAACAATTTTTCAATGCCAACACCGATGAGTTTGCCGACGATTATGTCTATACACAAGACGGACACCCTGTTCTAAATATCTGGCACATTCAACTTCATATCGATAATTACGACGATTTAAGAAGGTCGGATGTTACCAACAGGTTACGAAATGAGTTCGGTGCCGAGCACCCGATATTTAATAACAGCATTAAAATGATTAATAATGCTTATTCTCCGTGTTTTTCGTTTACCGATGAACGCATTTATCAGTTTGAAATGCAGAAATATAAAATAGATAAGACATGGAATGGTATAAAATCTTCGTTGTTAAAACCCGGTTACTGGGATCAGAATGTTCGAAATCCCGGGTATTTATTGCACCGCGATGGTGGCAGGCACTATTCCGAATCGTGGGATAAAGTAAATGCCGATGCAAGTATCAACCGTGTTTACATCGAAAGTTTTAACGAATACGACGAAGGATCGGGAATTTACGCAGCTAAAACCGATGTGGTTTATAGAAAAACCGACGGAGGGATGAACAATACAGGAAACGATAAATGGTCGTCGGACAACGATTCGTACGAGTATATTAAAACTACGGCAGCCGGAGCTGCAAAGTTTAACGACTTCGAAAAAAACAATGCAAAAATTCTTTATCACAATATTCCGGATAAAATGGTAGCGGGCGAAACATTTACCGCAAAAGTAATTATTCAGAATACCGGAAATGCATCGTGGAGCAATGCTGAAAATTATAAATTCGGGCAACAGCTAATTAACGATGCAAAAGCATTTGGCCCGGGGCGCTATTTTATCGACGATAACGAAGATGAAATACCCGTTTATGGGGGTATTTTCAGAGGAAGAGCAAAAACATTCGATGTTGAAATTGTTGCACCTTCTACACCGGGATCGTACGAAACTCACTGGCAAATGGTGCAGGAAGGTGTTGAATGGTTTGGCCAAACCATAACCAAAACAATTCAGGTTATAAAACCTACAGCATCAACCGATATTGATAAGCAAAATTTGGTTTCTGTTTATCCAAATCCTGCAAAACCCGACAACCTTGTTTATATTAAAGGCAATTTCTCGAAAAATAATAAAATCAGTATTTACAATATTTCGGGGCTTTTACTATTCGAAAAAGTTTTTAAATCGAACAAAAGTAATTTCAAAATAAAACCCTCTGAATACGGAATAAATGAGGGAGTTTACATTTTTCAAATAGAATCAGAGAACGGAATCGGCACAAAAAAGATAATTATTAAAAATTAGCCGACAACCTGATTCTTTTTGTTGCAGGAAATTACAGAACAGGCAAAACAATTGAGTTATGAAATTAAAAATTGAATTACAAAGAAAAGTTAAGCTGATAGCACTTATGTTAGTTCTCTCAGCATTAACTGCGGGTGCACAAACACTGAGCCCCAAAGAGATTGAGTTTCTTCGGGTACAAGATTCGGTTCTTTCGAACAATACAGAACACTTTTTCGATTTCGATAAACCCGGTTATCATTCAAACGAAAGAAAAGAGGCACTCTTTTTAATCGATGCCATTACGCACGACCCGAAACCACATAACAGCGCTATAAAAGAGTTTTTTTTCAACAGGTATAAAAAATCGTTGGAAAGTATAAAAGCAACAAATGTCGATTCGGGTGTTGTTGTTTGGAATGTTTACAATATGGCTTACATCGTAAAATCGAAAGATATTACAATTGCATTCGACTTGGTTTTACTGCCCGATTGTATGATAAAAGAGGGAGAAATGGAAGAACATAAAAAAGTGCTTTCCGAGATGGTTAACTTATGCGATATTCTTTTTGTCAGCCACAATCACGAAGATCATTACGACAATTATGTTGCTCAGGAATTTCTGTCGCAAAATAAACCTGTAATTGCCGAAGACCATATATTTATCGACAAAGAGTTCTACAATAAAATTACACATGTAACCCGCAATGGGAAAGAGATACATTTTTCGGTTCCGGGTGTCGAAAAGAAATTAGCATTGCGTATCTATCCCGGTCATCAGGCAATTGCAGCCGATGCGGCAATGAATGATAATTTTACGGTTGTAACACTGCCAAATAATATTACAATTGCACATTCGGGCGACCAAAGTTGGGGCCCCGATTTTAGCTGGCTCGACACAATGAAAAATGATGTGAATATCGATATCCTGATGGTAAATACATGGACAGCCGACCCCGACAGATTGGTAAAAGGATTAAATCCGAAAGTTATTTTGCCGGGGCACGTTAACGAAATGGACCATACAATTTTAGGTCGTGTTCCGTATTGGAAAAGCTATAAGGTTTGGAAAAATAGTGAAGCAAAAACGATTCAGCTTTTTTGGGGCGAATCGTTTATTTATAATAGGTAGAATTTTAAATTTCAAAGTATTACAAATTAAATATTAGAAAAATGAAAACATTTTTTATCTCAGTTTTAGTGTCTCTCTTTTTTAGTCTCAATAGTTTTGGGCAGCTAAATCTTCCTTCAATTTTTGCCGACAATATGGTTTTACAGTAAAACTCGGAGGTGGCAATCTGGGGTTGGGCAAACCCAAGCGAAACTTTCAGAATGATTACAAGCTGGAACAACGACACCATTTTGGTAAAAGCAAACAACTACTCGTTTTGGAAAACCACAATTCAAACCGAAACAGCTGGCGGCCCGCACTCAATAGAATTTATTGGCAGCCGGCACATTCAGCTTAAAAATATAATGTTTGGTGAAGTGTGGATTTGCAGTGGCCAGTCGAATATGGGATACACTGCAAATCAAGGCATCGACAACGGAGACGAGGAAATTGCCAACGCCAACTACCCGAATATCCGCATATTTAATGTTCCAAGAGTTGGGGCCAACTACCCTCAACAAAATTGTGCGGGAGCGTGGCAGGAGTGCACCCCCGAAACAATGAGAAGCACAAGTATTGTGGGTTATATTTTTGGGAAAGAAATTCATAAAAAGTTAGATGTTCCGGTTGGTCTCATCGTTTCTGCATGGGGCGGAACACCGGCTGAAGTGTGGGTTGAAAGAGAACGAATTATCAGAAATCACGAGTTCGATAATTTCAGGTACATAAATTACCACACCAATTGGCCAAGCGAACCGGGAGCAACCTACAACGGAATGATTGCACCACTTATTCCGTACGGAATTGCCGGAGCAATTTGGTATCAGGGCGAATCGAATTGTAAAACCTATCCGGTTTATGCGTCGATGATGAAAACATTGATTGAAAACTGGCGCGATAACTTTAAAAAAGATTATCCTTTCTATTTTGTGCAAATTGCCCCGTACAATTATGGCGATGAAATTCATTCGGAACTACTGCGCGAACAACAGGAGATAACAACTAAAATAGTTCCCAAAACCGGAATGGTTGTGATTACCGATTTAGTAGACGATATTCAACAAATTCATCCTACAAATAAAATACCGGTTGGCGAACGTTTGGCAAAATTGGCACTTGCCGAAAATTATAAACAAAATGTTGGTGCATACAAAAGCCCTACATACAAAGCAATGAAAATTGAAAACGGGAAGATTCGCATCTCGTTTAATAATGTTCTTACCGGCTTAAAATGTACCGGCGAAAGTTCAACAAAATTTATGATTGCCGGCAGCGACAAAAAGTTCGTTCAGGCCGATGCAAAAATTGATGGTAAAACAGTTATCGTATCATCAAAACAAGTTAAGAATCCGGTTGCTGTGCGATTCTGTTTCGACAATATTACATTACCCGATTTATTTAGTAACGAAGGATTACCGGTGGCTCCGTTTAGAACCGATAACTGGTAATTAATAGATTTTTATTTCATAAAAAAAGATGAAAGTTTTAAAGAACATAGGTTTTATTGTTTTGTTTGTTGTATTCGGAATTGTGGGTTTGAACAGGTGTCAGAATTCTGTTCCTACCGATACCATCTATTCATTACCCGATAACAAAATTGAAACTCGCTGGTACACGGCCGAAAATAAAAATGCACAAAAAGGCAAAGGTGGCCAGGCCAATTTTGGACGAAAAGGTTCTCCGAATATTAATTTATTACCGGGTAAAACCAATGTTTTGGCAAATATTGAAGGGAGTGGAACGATACACCGTATTTGGTTTGTTTTATCGCAATACAGTGCAAAAAGTTTAAGAGGGTTACGATTGCAAATGTTTTGGGACAAAAGCAAAAAGCCGGCTGTTGACGTGCCTGTTGGCGATTTCTTTTGTCAAAGTCACGGTACAATGAGTTCTTTCGAAAACATTTTCTTTTCGTCGCCTGAAGGAAGAAGTTTAAATTGTTTTGTTCCCATGCCCTTTAAAAAAGGCGCCCGAATTCAAATAATAAACGAAAGCGACGAAAGCTATCTTCTTTATTACGAAATAGATGTAACAAAAGGCGATAAACACGGGAAAAATATGCTCTATTTTCATTCGTATTGGCATCGCGAAAATCAAACAAAAATGCGAAATGATTTTGTAATTCTGCCACGAATCAAAGGGAAAGGGCGTTTCCTCGGTTGTCATTGCGGAGTTATTCAAGATTCATCAACAAATCATATTTGGTGGGGCGAAGGCGAGTATAAAGTTTATATCGACGGCGATTCAATTTTGCCAACACTCTGCGGAACAGGAACCGAAGATTTAATTGGTACGGGTTACGGTCAGGGAAGATTTGACCATCTGTATCAGGGAAATCAATATTTATCGGCACAAGGCGACCCCGAAGGTGTTAAACCCGGCGGCGTGGTGGTTTTTGCCGACCGACAAGGTTATTATCGTTTCCACGTACCCGACCCCATTTATTTTTATAAAGATATCGAGGTCGACATTCAGGTTATGGGGGGCGGTTCTTTCAAACAAATACTCGATGCGTTTAATAAAAAGAAAGACATTAAACTGATGAAAACCGGCGAGCCGGGACACTATTGGACAAGAGAAGAGATTGAAAAATTACCCCCTGAACACGGAACAACATTTGAACGCGTAGATGATTATTTTGGAACTGCCTACTGGTATTCAGATAGTCCGTTTCATAATCTTCCTGAGCTGATTTTGTATGGAAAAAGAGTTGAAGGCCTCGAATAATTATAAACATAAAAAAAAAGAAAATTATGAGATTCATTTTATTAATAAGTTTTTTATTGACTGTGGCGACTGTTTCTGCACAAAACAAAGCGGAATTTATATCGCAAACAGTACCCGATTCGATAAGTCCCGGGCAAACGTTTGAAGTTTCGGTAACCTATAAAAATACAGGGAACAAAACCTGGACAAGTGGTAGTAACTACCGGCTTGGAACACAAGCTCCACAAGATAATACTTTTTGGAACGGAATAAACCGGGTTGGCTTACCACACGATGTGGCTCCTAACGAGGAAGTAACTTTCACGGTAACTTTAACCGCTCCCGAAGATGAAGGAGTTTATGTTTTACAGTGGCAAATGGTACAAGATGGTGTTGAGTGGTTTGGCGAAAAATCGGAAATCGTTCCCTTTGTTAATAACACCAATCCGAATGCTATTTTTACATACACCCGTAATATGGGCGTTTCTACTGTTCAGAAATACGATGAAGCTATGATAGCGGCTTGTCTTCAGGGAATAATTAATCGCGATGAGCCGGTTGTTTATGTTCTTGAAGGTTCGGGGAAACGCCGTCCCGAGTATTGGCTTGATAAAATGTCAACTGAAGGACGATGGCTTGAAGGACGCGAGACAGTCAAACTGACTTGTATTGAAGCTCTTTTTGCTCTTGCGAAAGATAAAATAAAAGGAGCCGTAATTTGGGATACCAATGTTGCCGCATCGATAAATGTTGCAACAACCATTGCAGGAGTTGAAGATTTGGTTGTTTTTAGTCCCGAATATGCAGCGATAAATCTTAAAGCGTGGGGATTAAATGTTAAAAAAGATTTGCGTGGTATGTTTACCGGGAGCGAAACCGGGAGTAAGAAGAATGATGCTTATCGTTGGGCGATTAAGGAATATCTGAGTAAAGGATTTTGTTCCGACCACCTGCTTTGCCTTTACGAAGACTCGTATTTAACCCGAAATAATGGAGACTTAAGTTATGTCGTTACCCGCGACTGGGCAATTCAACATCGCTCGTTTGTTTACGACCTTTCTCCCTGGGGCGACGAGGCACCGTTAGACGACCCACATCAACGCTTGGGAACAGACTTAAGAACTTATAAAACGATGCTTGCTGAGGTTCTGAAACAAACCGATGGAGAACAAATGACCGAAGTAGTCGGATTTTTCTCGTTTAAAAAATATAGTAATGTCCCCGGGCATCCCAGTAAACACGACCCTGTTCCAACAGAATGGGAAACAGTATATTTAATCACGCCATACAACTGTTACCAGAATACAGTTGCAAGCAGTTGTTATAATCAAACGTTCCATAGTCAGGCTCCCATTGGCAATTTAAAACAGAGCCGCCCTGCCGACACGTTAAAATTAGAGGAGGGAAAAACGTATATCTGTATATTTATGGCAGATTATGACTCGGGAACTCCTTTATACGACTTCTTAGTTGATTATTGGCACGATGCCAAACGAGGAGTAGTACCAATGCTTTGGGGAATTAATCCAAATCTGATAGAAACCTATCCCGACATAATATCATATTACTACGAAACACGTACAGCTAACGATTATTTTGCTGCCGATGCCAGTGCTGCCGGTTATATGAATCCGAATCGGGTACAAAAAAAATATCTGCCTCTTTTTGTTGAGCACAACAAGAAATTTTACGAGCAACTTGATATGACAATTTCTCCAATGGTATTAGATTGGGATGAACCAACTGCTGCGGTTAAAGATGCATTTACCGAATTCTCGCCCGATGGTTATGCCACTATTGTTATGGATTTGCATGGTGGAGGAGGAAAAAGCCCGAAACCACATGTTTGGGAGGGAATGCCGGTTACAAACCTATTAAATGTAGTGGGGCAAATTACAGATCCGAATGTAGCAGCCAATGCAATGTCTATGGCAATGCCATCTGTACCGGCAGGTACAACCTCTTTTTATATGTTTCGCATTGTTTGGTCGCAACCAAAAGATGTTATTAAAACACTGGGGTATTTAAAAAGTAGAAGACGCGATTTGGACATTGAGTTTGTTGATGCGTACAACTACTTTAAATTGTTTAAAGATTATTATGAGCTAACCGGTGTTTCTGATATCAAAAAAGATTTACCAGTTTTTTGCTACCAGGATACCAACTCTGCCGTATTAACTGTTAAAGCAGAGTCCATTCCTCGCAAAGTTGAAATATTTTCAATTACGGGGAAACTTGTGAAAGTTGTAAAATCAGACTTTAATTCCATCCCAATAAACGAGCTTCAATCCGGGAATATGTATCTGGTTAAAGTTTCCCTCGATAAAGGGACTGTTGTTAAAAAGATTATTAAAAAGTAACAGATTAATAAAAATAACGACCACTTAATTTTTTCATTTACAAATCATGAAAACTAAAGTATTACTAATTGGCTTATTTGTAATTACGCAAATGGTCTCTTTTGCGCAAGCTCCTCAAATTAATCCTGATGATTATCCTGAGATGGTTGGTTTCTGGACGTTCGACAGCACAGATGTAGTTAAGGCAACGGTTGGAAATGATTTGGTTTTAACAGGCTCGCATACCGTTATCGACGGGCCTGCTGCCGGCGATAAAGCTGTAAGAATTGGCAAAGGCAGTTATTACACCTGCACACACGATATTGCTGCCAACGGTGGCGGTGCAAAAGTGAATAATTATAGTTTACTTTTCGATTTCAAAGTTTCACAAATTGGCAGGTGGTACAGCTTTTATCAGGCCAATCCTGTTGTAACTTCAACCGATGGCGAAGTTTTTATTCAGGCTTCAGACGGGGCAATCGGCCGCGCAGGTAGCGGATTGGGTTATTCCGATTATAAAGTACTGCCGCAAGAGTGGTACCGGTTAATTGTTTCAGTTCATCTCGATACAATCGACCTTTTCCTCGACGGGTATCATATTTTACACACTACCGGAATGCAAACCGATGGCGAATATGGTTTGTCGCCGGCCAATGCAAAAAATCTGGTTTATCTGTTTGCCGATAACGATGGCGAAGACAATGAAATAGATGTTGCACTTGCAGGAATTTTTAAAAGTGGCATAAACAAGGAAACGGCAAAAGCACTGGGAGGTTACGGACATGATATTGAAGATGTTTATATACCACCGACCTACGATTTTCATATGCACCCCTATTTACAATCTTCGACCCCCACAACTATTTATGTTAGCTGGCATGGTTACGGAGGCGCATCTACAATTGTGGAATACGGAACTTCAGAAAGTCTGGGCCAAAGTCAATCAGGCGACTTTGAATTAATAGGCGGAAAAAATTACTGGCACACTGTAAAATTAACCGGATTGACTCCCGACACCGAGTATTTTTATAAATGCAAAAGCGATGATAAAGAGACAGAAATATTTAAATTCAGAACTCCTGCCGAAGGAGTTCCGGCGAAAGGACATTTAAGATATCTGTTACTTGGCGATAGCAGACCAAGTATTTTTGGCGATAACGGCAACCGCCCTTCCGAAATTGTTGAGGCGATGACATCGACAGCAAAAAAACTTTACGGCGATGACTTGCATAACCAAATTGACCTTGTGGTAAATGTTGGCGATATTGTAATACGGGGCGATAATGTCGCCAATTTCCCAAAAGAGTATTTCGGTGCATACGAATCGATGTCGGCCAATATTCCGTTTATGGTAGCTGTTGGAAATCACGAACAGGAGAACCCCTCGTATTATAAATACATGAAATACGAAGACTTTAATAATACCGGCACCGAGAAATATTACTCTTTTGTTACCGATAAAACACAGTTTATTATGCTGAACAGTAACGATACGGTTGTACGCAATCATCCTGGTGTTCAGGCAGCCTGGCTGAATGCACAACTCGATTCAGCTGAAAACGATTCATCGATTTATATGTCGTTTGTATTCGGGCATCATCCCGGCCATACCGAATTGTGGCCCGACGGCGAAGTAGAAGGAGGATGGATAAGAAGCGAAGTTTACGGTGCACTTGCCAGTCATCCGAAAGCGCAAATGTATTCGTATGGTCACTCGCACTGCTACGAAAGAGGAGCAATTGAATCGGATGAGGAAAATACAAACGGCGATTTCTATATCATGCTAACCGGTGGCGGCGGCTCCGATCTCGACAGATGGGGAATGTACTCAAATCAAAAAGATTATCCTGAAATTCAAATCTCATTCGACTATTATATGTTTAATCTTGTTGATATCGACCTGAATGCAAAAACTATGGATGTTTATACCTATGCACTTGGTAATCCGAACAATATGTTTGATGAGGTAAAACTGGTTGACCATTTCTATCGTAAGTTAAACCAACCCGGACCCGAAAAACCGGTTGCATTGTCGATTGATACAACAGTAAGACGTCGACCAAAATTAATTGCGTCCGAATTTGTTGGTGTCGATTCGTTAATGACATCACAATTTCAGATTACAAAAACTCCGGGGAATTACGAAAATCCTATGACAAGTAAACGCGACTGGGTTGATTTCTATGGCGATTCGGGTGCACCGTATTACACGCCAATTAATAAAAATGAAGGTATCGACTTAACTAGTTTTAAGGTAAAATACAACCTTAAAGTAGGCCAAACTTATGCATGGCGGGTACGGTACCGCGACCATAACCTAAAATGGAGCGAGTGGTCGGATGAAAAAGAGTTTACCATTTCAACTCCGGTATCGGCAACCGATATTGAAAATAAAAGTCAGGCCAGTGTTTATCCCAACCCATCGGATGGCAGTGTAACTATTGATTTCTCAATAAATAAATCTTCAGATGTTCGTATCGATATTATTAATATCGACGGAAAAGTAATCAGGCAATTTAATACGACTTTTTATTCTAAGGGAAAACATAGTGTTAACTGGAATGGCTGCGACAATAGTGGTCGCAAAGTAGCTTCGGGAAATTATTTTGTTCTGATACAAACTGATTGTGATAAAAAGGTTATAAAAATTGGCCGGTTATAGCCAAAACTGAAAAGATTAAGGTGTTGTTTGTGGCACCTTAACCTTTTAAAAAATACCGTAAATGAAGAAAAAACTGCTCATACTAATTGTACTTTTTAATGTAACTTCGGTTTTCTCGCAAGAGGTAGATCTTTTAAAAAACTACAATGGCGATTTCGAAAATGGAATTGCTTTCTGGCGGTTCTTCGAGGTCCCAAATAACATTGGCAGTTCGTGGGAAATAACGGACGATGCTGTAAGTGGAAATCAGGCAATGTTGCTCGACTTTGTTAAAACAAATGGCACTGTTAAAGATCGTGGTTTCGACAATTGGAGTGCTCATGTACCCGTACTGGGCGAAGAAGAATATACCGGAAAAGCATTTATGAAAAGTGATGGAACTCCCGGGCTCCACATTACTTTTACTATTGGCTTTTTTAATGTTGAAGGGGAAGTAATTTCGCAAGTGAGTAATAATTATACTTTAACCACTACCTACACCGAGCATGGTTTTACGGTAACAACACCTGCCAATGCTGCATCGTGCTGGATTGCATTCCGGCTGTTTAATGCCGCAAACCAACGTGTTGCAGGAACAGTGTATCTCGACAATATTCGATTGTTGGGCGACTCGTTGGCTTATGCCGGATTATCGCCACGGGTAATGCCCACAACAATTCCTACCGAAGATGTACCCATTGCAAGCATTAATGTTACCAACGAGCCTTACAATGCAAAAAACGATGGTTCGGAAGATGCTACTTCCGCTTTTCAGAATGCAATTAACCGGGCTTCAATTGCAGGTGGAGCCGTAGTTTTTGTTCCGGCGGGGAAGTATCGTTTTGATGGAAATTTACACCTTCCCTCGAATGTGGTTATACGTGGCGAATGGCTAAATCCGGATAGCGTGGGAAGTGTGACCGGAACAATTTTAATGCCTTTTGCCAACAAGAACAATGAGGCGGGCGATCCGTTTATAACAATGATTAAATCAGGAGCAGGTATTAAAAACTTATCCATCTGGTATCCCGAACAAAGTGCCTCATCTGTATCTCCGTACCCCTGGACAATTTATTGCAGAGACGTAAGTACTTCGGTTATTAATGTTACTCTTGTTAATTCGTATAAAGGCATTAAAATAGGACCCGAGCCAAATGCACTGCACTATATTCGCAATGTTTACGGAACTCCTTTAAAACAAGGAATATGGTTGTCGCAGGTAACCGATATTGGAAGAATTATGAATGTTCATTTCGAGCCAAAATACTGGAGCAATTCAGGATTAAATAGTGCCCCGTCAGAAGATGGAATACTAAGCTGGCTTGGAGACAATTCAACAACGGGAATTACAATGGGACGGTCGGACTGGGAGTATATTTACGATGTTTCGCTTGTTGGCTATAAAACCGGAATGACAGCATTTAAATATTCCGACTCAGGATCGAACGGTGTTATTTACGGTATGCGTATCGAAAAAAGTAAAACGGGAATCGACATAGTCAATATAAATCCCATTGGATGGGCCATCACAAATTCAACAATAAAAGTGGAGGGTACTAATTCTATTTGTGTTCATACCGGTAACAATTTTAATTCTGTAGTACAATTTAATACGTGTACTTTTGGCGGCGATCCAAAAACTGCTGTTTCATTTTCGGGGAATGCAACAGGAAGGTTGTCTTTCCAGAATTGCACTTTCGAAAATTGGGGACAAAATAGAGACGTTCCGGCAATTTATTGTTACAAGGGGGCGGTGTCTCTTTTGGGAAATACGTTCAATCTCGATAAACTTCATGTTTATTTAGGGGAGAATATAAAAAATGCACAAATACTCGACAATACTTTCCCCGCTGAATTGAAAATAAATAATCAGAGTGAAAATGAAGTTCTGATTTCGCAGGAGCCGTTAAATTTTAAAAAGCTGGATGTTCCTCCTCATCCTTATGCTGCAGTGCCCCGGCCCGTAACCGACGATTTATATGATGTTGTTAAGTATGGCGCAGTTGCCGATGGAGTAACAGATAATACACTGGTATTTCAGGCAGCACTCGATTCGGCAGGAAATAACGGTGGCGGAACAGTTTATATTCCCGCCGGAATGTACCGGTTAAATGGTCATTTAGTTATTCCTTCGGGTGTTGAGTTAAGGGGAACCTGGGATGTACAGCATCATACAAGAAGTAAAGGATCTATTTTGTTGCCTGTTGAGGGGAAAAATAATGCAGATGGAACACCTTTTATTTCGCTTGAAACCGGTGCGGGAGTACGTGGATTTACAGTCTGGTATCCCGAACAGAGTTCCGATTATTTTTTCCCCTATCCATGGACAATTCAAACATTAGGAGAAAACTGCTGGATAATAGATATAACACTGGGAAATTCTTACCAGGGAGTTGATCTTGCATCGTATCCAAGTGCGGGGCACATTGTTAGTTATCTCGGAGCCGCTGTATTAAAAACAGGTATCTCGGTTGATAAAAGTTCGGGCGATGGCTGGATTGAAAATGTTCAGTTAAATCCTCATTATTGGGCACATACTTCCGGCTTTCCGCAGCCTGTAACCCCCGATATAAAAACTATTATTTCATATCAGCAGGAAAATCTGGACGCTTTTAAAGTTGCTAGTGCAACAAACGAACACATGATGGGTAATTTTGTTTATGCTGCAAAACGTGGATTATATTTGGCTCCCGACGAGGGTAACTCAAATATAAACGTATTTCTACACGGTACCGATGCAGGAAACAATTCAGTTTTTCTGGAGAGCAAAGCCGGATCGAAAATTAATCTTATTAATACGCAGCTTGTTTTGTTGGGGACAGAGCAAAACGGAATAATTACGTCAGTTCCCGGATTTGATGCCGATGTGGCATTTTATAATACTATTTCGTGGGGAGGACCAGGACCATCAACAAATTTAAATGGCAATGGTAATGTTCTAATTCAGCAAATGCACACGCACAATGGTAAATATATAATCAATAACGGAATTACCCGGCTTGAAAATATTTCAATATCATCCACACTAAGTCCTCAATATACTGTCGGGAGCAGCATTAGTGGATTTAAGCTTTTTGGGAGTTATGCAGGTTATGGCCTCAAACTGAATAACCAGGGGAATAACAGGAGTATTGTTGAGGCAGATTATGCCTATAAACAGAGTAAAGAAGATGGAAGATTAAAAACGGGTTGGGAATTTGATGATGTTCAAAACACCTGGGACAACACCTTTTTTGGAAATAAAGATTTTATAATTGAAGACAGTCTCTCTATTCAATGTAAGGCAACTGCAACAGTTGCTGCACATACCGGGCAGCGTGCTTTAAAAGTTGTTGGAAGCAAAATTAAAGCAGATACCGCGTTGTATAAAATATTTGATTCGCGGGTTGCAGTTTTTTATAGTTCTTTACTCTCGTACTGGCTCAATCCGCAAAACGAATCGGGGAAAACCGGGCATATCGATGTATTGTTTACCGACGGAACCCGCTTGTCGGAACTTGGAGCAGTTGCTCTCGATGGCTTGCCGTTGAATGCAGCACGTGGGAAAATTGGGGAATGGACCAAAGTTAAATGTGGAATTGGGGATTATGCCCAAGGGAAAATTATACAATCGATTTTGGTTGGAGCAGAATTAAGCTCGGATACGAAGTATGGCTTTTTAATTGATGATTTAAATATTGAAATATTTGCCTCGGTACAACCGGAGCTTTCTGATAATGGCGAACTATCTTCTGTGCAGAGTTATCCGAATCCTTTTCATCGACAAACAACCATAAGCTATTTGTTGAATAAGGACGGCCATATAACACTTTCGGTTTATAATTTGCTTGGGAAGAAACTTTGCGTTTTAAAAAACAAACAATATCAAAATGCAGGGAAGCATGAAATAGAGTGGGCACCAAATAATTTGGAGAAAGGAATCTATTTTTACCGGCTGGAATTTTTATCTGGTACAGGCGAAAAAAGAGTGATTAACCGGAAAATGATATTACAATAAACATGTGGTTATCTAATTATTTAATAAAAAATAAGGATGGTAGCCTAAACACAAAAGGTTACGTACAAATAGGAATTAGATATTAGTACACATTTAATTCGAAGTGTTTTCCCCTCTTGAGGGGAAATGCCGAAAGGCAAAAGGGTAAAATAAAATAGTTTATAGTCTGTTAGTACGATTTTTTTTAATATGTATATGAATAACAAATGAAAATAGAAAATATGAAAACTAAAATATTTACATTATTACTGCTGCTAAATGTTTC